>JAPLKX010000320.1 GCA_026387845.1 Candidatus Hydrogenedentota bacterium
GTCGTCCCAGGCGCCGCCCCGAAACACCCGGCCCCCGGCGCCAATCGCCGGGCCCGTCGGATTGGTCTGCGGCTCGCTCGAATAGGCCGCATACCAGTCGTTCACCCACTCGTAGACCTGTCCGCTCATGTCATAACACCCGGCGGGACTCGCGCTGTTCTCCGTCGAGATGTTCCCGTTCGGGCTCACGTTCGTCCCGTTAAACCAGCCTACCGGAGACGTGTACGGCAAGCTCGTCAAACCTAACGGATTGACATAGCTGGTTGAGTCGTCGTAGTTGCAGCGGTCCCTCCCCACCAGGACATCCGACGTAAACCCGTAGATCCAATGCCGCGCCCCGTCCCACGCCGCAGCCCTCTCCCATTCCGCCTCCGTCGGCAGCCGGTACCCGCCCGCGGTTGGCGGCGGCGCCGTCAGCGGCCAATTTGCCGCGCTCATGTCATAACACGGCGTCAACGCCTGCATCTCGCTCAGCCAGTTGCAGAACGCCGCTGCACCGTACCAGGAAACCTTTACCATTGGATGCGTGTCCATCGAATAAGTGGTAGTCCCCGGCAATCCCGTCCGCGTTTTGGATGAAAAGACGCCGCCCGCGTATTGGATATTGCAGTCCCCGGGCGTGATTGACACGATTATCTGGCGGTTGCCGCCCGCGTAGATGTCCTCCGTACCGGCCCACGATCCGCCCGCCGAATCCTCGAGGTAACCTTGCGCCAACGCCCAGTTCAGCACGTCGCAGTACTGCTTGTTCGTTATATTGAACTTCCCGATCCGATACGCCGCCAACGTTACGTCATGCGGCGGATCTTCAGTCATTGACCCATAGGTCGCATCATCCCCGCCGGCCGTCCGGCCCATGATAAACGTGCCCGCCGCGACTGAAACCATCTCCGGCTCGAGGAAAATCGTGTCGGTCACCACCGGCGACTCCCCCAACCCGTTCCGCACCTTGAAGTAGACCGTTTTCACGCCCAACGCCGGGGACAGCGTGAACGAGGGAGAGGCCGAATACGCCTGCCAAGACGCACCGCTGAACTCCGACGACTCGCTCGCCATGTAGTCCGTCGGGCTGTTCGTCGCCGTGTTGTTCAACGTCACGGTCACGTTGGACGTCGTCGCCGCACCGCTGTTGACCTCCAACGACGTTACCACCGGCGAGGGCACCCCGTCATAGGCGATGATGCGGATCTTCGCCTGGGCAATCGTCTCGTCCGGATAGTCCGCCGCGACATCCCACACTATGTGCTTGCCCGAACCCGGCACTACGTTCGACCCGATATCGCCCGCCGCCGTAGTGATGTCGAACGGAAAACTGGCCCCGTTATCCTTCGACAGCTTGGCCGTCACAGTGCAATTCCCGTTGGGACTGTCGAGATCATAATAGATGTCGACTTGCGTACCGCCGGTCCCGTTCGGCCCCTGTGTAAACGTCAGATTGGACACGGCCGGCCCCTCTGCCCACGCCGGGACCCACCCCAAAAAACAGCCCACGAATGCCGCCGCAAACACCAGCGCGCTCCGTCTATTCATAGACATCAGCCTCCGTGAGCCTAGCCAAGGCGTCCTCTGTCTCGCATTCAATATAGCACGGCTGGACCGTAGGCGCGGGCGAGACGACCGCGCCGTTCGGCATCCCGGCTGGCATTCTTAAACTAGGCTGCGGGCTATAACCGTAGCCTGTGGTCTGGACGGCGCGGGCGAGACGACCGCGCCTACGCACACGCCACTGATCTGACGCAACAGTCCCGGAGGGATGGCAGAAAGACAACCCGGCACGGCTAAGTCCTGGGTTCGAAGTCTGCCTACCGCCGCTACTTTCTGAGCAGGATTTCGGCGGTCTGTCGGATGCCGGCCCACGTGGCCCTCCGGATTGGGCTGCCGGCGAATCGGCGGTTAAACGCCTCCTCGTCCATGACCAGAAGGCCGTCGAGATCGATGGTTGTACAGCCGGCTTCAGGGTGAAAGGCGGCCTCCGTTGTAATTCCGGCCTTTTGGTTCCATGGGCAGGCTTCCTGGCAGGCGTCGCAGCCGAACAGCCTGTCGCCATACTTGCCCGCCAGATTCTCGGCGACAGGCCCCCGGTACTCGATGGTGAGGTAAGAGAGACACCGGCGGGCATCCAGCACGCTCGGCTCTACCAGCGCACCCGTTGGGCAGGCGTCGATGCACCGCGTACACGACGCGCACCGGTCCTCCGCGGGCGCGTCCGGCTCGAGTTCCAGCGTCGTCGCGATCACGCCCAGGAAAAACCATGAGCCCAGGCCCTCCCGCACCACCAGCCCGTTCTTCCCGATCCACCCGAGACCCGCCCGTTGCGCCCACGCCCGCTCGAGCACCGGCCCCGTGTCTATCGAGCAGTAGCAGCGCACCTCCTCCCCCATCTCCTGTATGCGCTCTGCCAGCGTGCGCAACGGTTTTGCCAGCACCTTATGGTAGTCGCGCCCCCACGCATAGCGCGCCACCCGGCCCGTACGGCTGGGGTCGCCGGATCGTGCAGGCGAGACGCCCGCACCACAACATTGCCGTGTTTGGGTTTGCGGTGGGGGCGTCTCGCCTGCTTCGCCCGCGTAGTAGTTGCGGGCTACCACCACTACCGACTTCGCCCCCGGAAGCCTTAGCCGGATGTCCTGCCGGACCTCCTTGTTCCGCGCCAGCCACTCCATCCCGGCGTGGTAACCGCGTCGAAGCCACGCGCCCAGCCGGTCTTCCGGATCAACGTGGCCGGCGGGGGCGATTCCGCACGCGTCGAAACCAAGAGTTGCCGCGGCCGATTTGATGGCCGAGGAACAATCGCCGGCAGGGGGCTGTTGATACGTGCGCTGGGTGGTCATGGGTTAATTCTACAATTGCACGGGATGGGTTTGCACAGTAACATCCAACACCGGAGCAAAATGAGGGACACCCCCCACAAGAACCGGGGGGCGTCCCGACGAAGCTTTGCACAGGTTATCCACAGGTTTTCCCGCCGTTATGAACGGGTTTGTACACCTGAATTGAGCGTGTTATCCACCGGCTATTCACCGTGCCGGCCGGAGTTATCCGCAAGTTATCCACGGGCAACGGCGGAAAGTTGTGCAAAATGTCTGACTGTGATAAAAGAAGATGCGGCGAGTTGGGGTAGCACTCGCGGCAACGAACAACTGAGGAAACGTCACATGAACGCCGTCTTCGTCATACTCAATCTCATTTTTGGTTTCATTTTCGGAAGGATATTCCGCCTGTTCGGTCTCGGGGAGAACCCCTTCATCTAATCGGTGAACCGGAACCGTCCGCAGCAGCATAGAGCCCGCACCCCGCGCTCTGTTTCTCTTGCCGCTCCGCTTCGTCTATAGTAGCCGCCAGTCGCAAATCGCTATACACAAAGCGTCGCAGATCAAGGAATAAACCTGGAAAGTAGAGCCATTACAATGTCGGTGGAGTTGCTGATTTTCGATTTTGACGGGCTGATTATTGATACGGAGACGCCCGATTTGGAGTCTTGGCGGGAGATTTTTGCCGAGTTCGGCTGCGACCTTCCCCTCGACGTCTGGGCCCATTGTATCGGCGCCGCGCCCAACGTGTTCGACCCATGCGCCTACCTGGAAAAACTCCTCGGGCGCCCCGTGGACCGCGACCAAATCCTGGCGCGCCGCCGCAGAAGGTATTACGACCTCGTCGAGCGCCAGCCCGTCCTGCCGGGCGTGAGCCAATATCTCGAAGATGCGCCGCGGCTGGGGTTGCGCTGCACGGTGGCGTCGAGCGCGCCCCGTGCCTGGGTGGCGGGGCATCTCGAGCGGCTCAACCTGCTCGACCAGTTCTGCTGCATCAAGTGCAGCGACGAAATCCCGATGGCCAAACCCCACCCGGCCCTGTTTCTGGCGGTGCTCGAGGCAACCGGCGTGCCCGCTTCCAGGGCCGTGGCGCTTGAAGATTCACCCAACGGGATCGCTGCGGCAGGGGCCGCCGGGATTTTTTGCGTGGCCGTGCCCAACCCCGTCACGGCCTCTCTAGGGCTGGATGGGGCCGATTTGCTGGTCAATTCGCTCGAGGAAGTTCCCTTAGCGGAGCTTGTAACCCGGCTTGGCTGAAAAAGTTGCGTTTTCCAGGCGTTATGTACGATAATAGTAGACTCTTTATAATGAGGAATCTTGATGCTGCGCAGCATGACCGGATTTGGCAGGTCGAGCGGTGAGTTCGACGGCGATACCTTCTCCGTGGAACTCAGCGCCGTCAACCACCGCTACCTCGACGCCAGCGTACGTCTTCCGTACGCTTGGGCCTCGCTCGAGCCCATCGTCAAAGAGACGGTCCGCAAACGAATCAGCCGCGGGAAAATTAACCTCACCATCACCAGAAAGCGCGGGGCAGCCTCCCGCGGCCAGACAGTCTATTTGGATACAGACATTGCCCGCCAGTACGTCGCGGCCGCGCGCGAACTGATCCAACTGCTGGGAACGATGGAGTCGTTGCGGCTGGATACGCTGGCCCAGTTGGAAGGCGTGTTTTACCACGAAGAACCCGAGGAAGACCTGGACCGGGTACAGGTGGTTGTCGTGGCCACGCTCGAAGGGGCCATCGAACGGCTCAACGAAATGCGGCTCTCCGAAGGAAAAGCCCTCGCGGCCGAACTCGAAAACCGGGTCGACCTGATGCGCCAGGCGCTGGCCGTCATCGAAGAGCGGCTCCCCGAACTCAACACCCTGTACGAGCAGCGGCTCCGGGCACGGATCGACGAACTCAAGGCCGACTCCGCCGTCACCGAAGACCGAATCGCCCTCGAAATTGCGCTGATGGCCGACAAGGGCGACGTGACCGAGGAGGTCGTACGTATAAGGACCCATCTGGATCATGTCTTCGAATTGCTGGCCGGGGAGGAGTCGGTGGGCCGCGAACTCAATTTCCTTGCCCAGGAACTGCAACGGGAGATTAATACGCTGGGTTCGAAGGTCAGAGACGCGAGCGTCACCAGGGAAGTATTGCGTCTGAAGTCGGACCTGGAACGGTTTCGCGAGCAGATTCAGAACGTCGAGTAGGGGTGGCGGGCGATTCTGTGGTAAACTGGCAGGGAGTGCCCGCGCGAGGGACTAGATTTTCCGGGTAAAACGATAGACAGCGTGGTGTACGGGAGCATTAACAGACCATGAAGCATTATTCTCTGGAGGATTTTGAAGGAAAAATGGACAGCATTTACCGCCTGGTCATCGTGGCCGCCAAACGCGCCGGACAGGTGAACCGGCCCGAGTCGCGGCCGCTCGTCTCGACCCACTCAAAAAAGCCCACCGTAATCGCGCTCGAAGAAATCTTGGAAGGCAAAGTGTCCTACACGACCGGTGCCCGCGATGAAGAGGATTTTCTCGAATAAGGAAATCGTACTGGGCGTAACGGGGTCGATTGCCGCCTACAAAGCGTGCGAAATCGCCTCGCGCCTGGTGGAATACGGCGCGCGTGTTCTGCCGGTCCTGACTGAATCGGCGGCGGAACTGGTAGGGCCGGCTTCATTTGAAGCCATTACGGGCCGGCGGGCGATCACGGGAATGTTTGAGCCCCTCCAAAACCCGGAGATCGAGCACATCGCCGTGGCCACCCGCGCCCACCTCTTTCTAATAGCCCCCGCCACCGCAAACGTCATCGCCAAGGCGGCTCACGGGATCGCCGATGACTGGCTCACCACCACACTGCTGGCCACCAAGGCCCCCATCCTGTTCGCCCCCGCCATGAACTGCAACATGTACACCCACCCCGCCACACAGGAAAACATTAAAACGCTCGCCGGCAGAGGGTGCAGGTTCGTTGGCCCGGAAGAAGGCCGGCTGGCGTGCGGCTTCTCCGGAATCGGCCGAATGATAGACCCCGCAACCATCATCGAGGCGTGTGTTCCGCTGCTCGCCCCAAAAAAGGAGCTGGCCGGAAAGCGCGTCCTGATAACCAGCGGCGCCAACCACGAGCCCATCGACCCGGTCCGGTTCATTGGCAACCGATCCTCGGGCAAGATGGGCCGAGCCATTGCGCTCGAAGCGCTGGCGCGGGGAGCCGAAGTGACCATCATCAGCGGGCCGTCCGAGGCCAGGATGCCGTGGGGAGCAACCGTCATCAGCGTGGGGAGCGCGGGCGAAATGGCCCAAGCCGTGGAGCGCGAAGCCCCCAAAGCCGACGTCATCATCGGAGCCGCCGCCGTCGCCGACTATACGGTCGCGAATCCCGCCGCGGATAAAATCAAGCGCGATCAGGAAACGCTCACGCTCACGCTCGTCCAGAACCCGGACATCATCGCGGGCGCCGGCGCCAAGAAACGGCCGGGCCAGTTCGTCGTCGGGTTTGCCGCCGAAACCGAAAACGTCATCCCCAACGCCATCGCAAAGCTGAAACGAAAAAACCTCGACCTGATTGTGGCCAACCTCATTGGAACATCGGACTCAGGCTTCGGAACAGATACGATCAGCGCGTCCCTGATTACGCCGGATAGACATATCGAGGACCTCCCCCTCGTCACCAAGGACGAACTCGCCAACCACCTGTTCAACCACATCGTGGCCGCGCTCGCCTAGACGCCTGCCGTACCCCCCATCTTGACCGACGGTTCCTGGTCGAAATTGAGTTCCGCCTTGAGGTACCGCTGCTGGGCCGGCAGGTCCTTGTTGGCGATCCGCCCCAAAAGGATGTCGACGCTGTGCACGCCCATGTCGTGGCCGCGTTGCGATGCCGTTATCAGCGGGACATCCACCGCCTCCGCCAGATCGTTGTCGTCCATGGTCGCAACTTCCACGTCTTCCGGCACGCGGTACCCCAGCCCGAGCAGCGCATCAAGCAACTGGGCCGCCAAACCGTCGTTGCTGCAGAAAAAGGCCGTCGGCCGGCGCCGGTGTGCCATGATCCGGTGCACGACCGCCGCGTTGTCATCCGCGATATTGCCGAAGAACCCCAGCAACTCGTCCGAATACACTATGCCCGCTTCACGCAGCGCCCGCCGGTGGCCGGCAAACCGGTCTTCGGTCGTCGTGTTGTCCAACGGCATGACGATGACGCCGATATCCTTGTGGCCGCGCCCCAGCAGGGCCTTCGTCAGCTCGTACCCGACGTTTTCGTTGTCGGTCACGACAAAATCGGCGTCCAGCCCGCGAACGTACCGGTCTATCAGGACGAACGGAAACGAGGCGCGGCGGAACTTCTGAAGAAGGTCCAGGGTCGCTTCACAGGTGTGCTGCAGCCAAAAGGCCATGCCCTCGATGCCGCTGTTGCGCAGGTCCGCCAAAAACTCATACTCCGCATCCCCGCTGAACCGCAAAAAGTAAACCATCGTGTGGATGTTGTTTTCGGCGGCCCGCTGGGTAAACCCCTGGATCACTGTCCGCGAATAGCGAAACTCCAGGCCCGGGCCTTGATAAACGCGTAAATAGGCATGTCCGGAGGAACTTTCATGATGCCTCCCTCACTTAGCCGTTTCACCAGGAGTTACCAGCCCACACTGCCTGAGTGTAACATGCCTCTCAAAAATCAATCAAATTACGATTTTCGGGCAAGTTGTCTTTTTCGCGTTTTCACCCGACCCCAGCCCCGGCTTTACACGGGCCTGCCTTTGCGCTCCTAACTCGTTATCTGCTATCATTTTTTATCTACTCGCGGAGAGGTGGCCGAGTGGTTGAAGGCGGCGGCCTCGAAAGCCGTTGTACCGCTTGCGGTACCCAGGGTTCGAATCCCTGCCTCTCCGCCATACCTCCTTCCGCCGCCGGTCCGGGTTGAAAACGTCTAAGAGACAGCCGAAAATCATCACGAAACGGCCGCAGGGGAAAAACTACATGACCGCCCTGAAACACGCCACCATACTCGTGGTCGACGACGAGCCCGACCTCTGCGACATGCTCGCGTTCGAGTTCCGGCTCCAGGGCAGCCGCGTCCTCTCGGCCAACGACGGGGACGGCGCATTCAAGCTGGTGCAATCACAGCGGGTCGACGCGGTCGTCACCGATATCCAAATGGCCCGGGGCACCGGCCTCGAACTGCTCGACCGCATCCGCGCCCGTCACGCCAGCGAGCCGCCCGTCGTCTTCATCACCGCCTACGACACCGCACTCTCACCCATCGAAGCGTACGACCGCGGCGCGGAAGGCTACTTCGGAAAACCGTTCCGGCTCAAAGACCTCATCGACTGCGTCCAGCGCGTCCTCACCGCGCCATCGGTCCGTTGGCAGCACCCGCCGCTCAACCAGCCCGAGGTGTGCATCGCGCGCCAGTGGCCAAGCCTTCAGGCCGCGGGCAATCAACGTGCCGTCGCATTCGGGAGAGGCGGGTTCGCCCTGTCACTCGACGGCAATCCGCCGGCCGGCCAAATCGAACCCGGCCAGCCCATCGCGATCGACATCAAGTTTCAAAGCGGGCCGATTAAGGCTATCGAAGGCGCGGGCGCCGTCCGATGGCTCGTCGAAGGCCGGAACTCACGCGCAACCTGCGGCATCGAATTCGACTACCTCGAAGAAGCCTGCCGCAACGAAATCCTCGACTGGCTCACAACCAACCCCTGCCGACCATTCATCCCCCGCCTCGCTTGAGCCTTGATAAGAGGCGCGAGGAACCCTCTCCTCGAAGCTGACCAGGAAATCCAGATCGCTTTCCGGGCCGAAATCATCCCGTAACGCAGAACCGAAAATGGACAACTCCCGTATCCGCCATTTCCGGCAGAACGCCGCCAACCCTCCCGATCAAGCTGCACATTCGGATTCACTGCCCGGCCTCCTCGCTCCTGCCATTAACGTACTAAACCATACTTTCATGTTATAGGGAAATCCCTCGCCATGCAACCGCCTGCCGCCGTAAGGCGCCGGATCTCAACGTCTGGGTCCGATCAGCAGCAGCGGGATGCTGATGTTGTGCTTGACAGTCTGCGAAACGCTTCCAAACAGGATGTCAGCAATAAACCTGTGGCCATGGGTCGCCATGGCAACGAGGTCATAATCTTTACCTTCGATCTCCTGGAGGATCTCTTTATCGGGCTCGCCGCTTCGGATCAGGACGCGCGCCATAACACTCCGTTCCTTTAACCTCGCGCTCCAGGCCTGTAAACACGCTTCGGCCCTCTCACGCAACACCCGGTCCTGGTCGAGCGTGTGGGAATGGACGACGTGCAGCAGCCACACCTCGGCATTGTTCTGAATCGCCAGGGCCGACACATGCTCGATGATGACATCGTCCACGGGCGAGCAATCCATGGCCACCAGGATTTTCTTGTACACTTGCATGTCAGCCTCCTCCCGCGAGTGTCGAATAGAGCAAGTACATGTTCAAAACGATAACCACGCCGGATATCGCCACGGCCGCGGCAAACTCCCGACGGCTGCTTCTAAACCGCCCCATCAAAGTCCGGTTATGGCACAGAATCAGCAACGGAATCAGGGTAAACGGGAGCTGAATGCTCAACACAACCTGGCTGAACACCAGAATCCGAAACGTGTCCATGGCCAGAACGATGATGATAAACGACGGTATGGCCGTGATAAACACCGAGATCTTGTACAGCAGCGTTCGAGGGTCTTCCGGTTTGCCCAAAAAGCCCGTGATCACATTGACCTCCGCCATCGACGACGTCACCGACGACCCAATCCCCGAAAACAAAAGGGCAACCGCGAACAACAGGCCCGCCAGAGGCCCGGCGAGCGGCTTCAGCGTGGCCGACGCTTGCTCGATGCTGTCAACCACGGTCTGATGCCGGAAAAAGACCGCCGCCGCCACGATGATCATCGCAGAATTCACCATCCAGCCCAGGAGCATCGCCGAGAGCGTGTCGATCTTTTCATACCGCAGCAGCGCCATTTTCTCGCCCTCGGAGATGCCCCACTTCCGGCTATGTATCACGTTGGAATGCAGGAAAATATTGTGAGGCATCACGACCGCGCCCAGAATGCCCATCGCCACGTAGATGCTGCCCCGGTTTACGTGCGGAACCACCATCGACGGCACAACTGCCGTCCAGTCCGGCTTGACGATCAGGATCTCCACCAGGTAGCACAAGGCAATGACGCCCAGAAACCCGATGATGATCGCCTCGATCCGGTGATATCGTTGACTGACAATCAGGAACACCTCGAGGAACACCGTAAGCAGCGCGCCCAACCACAGCGGCATCCCCAAAAGCAGCTTGAACCCGATCGCCCCACCGATCAGTTCCGCAACGTCCGTCGCCATGCACGCCACCACCACCGTCAGCCCTAAAAACGCCGTCACCGGCCGCGAGAACCGTTCCCGGATATTTACGGCAAGGCTTTTTCCCGTGGCAATACCCAGCTTCGCGGCCATGTTCTGGATCACGATCAGCATCAACGTGCTGAGCGTTATGACCCACAGAAGCTCATAGCCAAACCTCGATCCCCCCTCGATATTCGTCGCCCAGTTCCCCGGATCAATAAACCCCACCGTGACAAGGAACCCGGGGCCAAGAAACCCCAAAAGCGTCTTGAGAGGAAACTTCTTCGTGCCTCCTGCCACAGTGCTCGTTCCTCCGTCACGGCCATAATACAGGAGGGAACAAAGGGCAAGCTAAAATCTATGTCTGAGGTTTCAGCCTTCTGAGATCTAAGACCTGACCATCTTTATCCGTCCGATCCGTCAGATCGGTCCGATCCGTCCGATCCCCCGCTTTCCGCGGGTGTTTCAGCCTGCGGGCCGGCCGGGGTTGTGCCGTTCCCACCCTGCTCGCTCCCACCGGATTGTTCGGTTGCGGCCTGCAACCCGGTCGCCACTTCGGGGATGATCCCCTTGCTGATGTAAATCGGACGTACGAGCTTGCGCAAGGCGGGCAGTTTTCGCCAGAAATCGAGCGCTCCCAAGACACACGCCGCGCCCCCGATGGCCATGGTCAAACTCAGGCCCATCTCGCGGGCGGCAACGCCGGCCAGCAGGTTGCCAAACGGAAACATCCCCATGAATGACAGCGAGTAGAAGCTCATCACCCGGCCGCGCTTGTCGTCGTCTACGATAGTCTGGAGCACGGTGTTGCACGAGGCCATCAGCAAAATCTGGCCCAGGCCCAATACCGGCATAAGCAGCAATGCCAGCAAGAACGACCGGTTCAAAGAAAACCCGATCAAGCCCGCACCAAAAAGTACCGGGGCCAAGAGGATTACGCGGCCAAGCCCGCGCACGCTCGACCTGCTCGCCAGGCTTATTGCCCCGGCCAGAGCGCCCACACCGACTGCGGCCACCAGCGCACCATAGCCTCGCGGCCCGCAGGACAACACGTGCACTGCGAACGCCGGCAGCAGGCTGCTGTATGGGGCGCCCAGAAGGCTGACTAATGCCATGATCAAAAGCAATGCCCGGATCGGGGGAAAGGCAAACGCATATTGAAACCCCTCTACCAGGTTGTGGATGACGCGTTTCCTGACCCGGGCCGGCCTCGGTTTGACGCGCATCGCCAGCAGAGCCACGATCACCGCCAAAAAGCTGAAGCCGTTGAGCAAGAAGCACGCGCCCACACCCAACAACGCCGTCAGGATGCCGCCCAAGGCCGGGCCAACCAGCCGGCCGGCATTGAAGATAGAACTGTTCAGGGCGATGGCGCTGGTGAGATCTTCCGGCCGATCTATCATCTCAACGACGAACGCCTGCCGCGTCGGAACATCGACCGCATTGATCGCCCCCGACCACAACGAAAGCGCCACGATATGCCAGATTTCGATCTGGCCCGTCAAGGTCAGAGCCGCCAATATAAACGACTGGACCATGGCCAGCGTCTGCGTCGCCACAACCATCCACCGGCGGTTCCATCTGTCAGCCCAGGCGCCCGCCAGCGGCGTCAACAAAAACGCCGGAATCTGCCCGGAAAAACCCACTATGCCAAGCCAGAACGCCGCTGTCCGCTCGTCGGGGAACTTGGTGCCGACCAGCCACAGCAGCGCCGTTATCTGCATCCACGTGCCGATCAGCGATATCCCCTGCCCTACAAAGAACAAGCGGTAGTTGCGCGACCGCAACGGCCGGATCACATTCGCCCAACGCGATCCCTCGGCTACACTCGGAATAAGACCATTCACTGAATTTTCTCATCGACTCACTTAGTACACGGCCCCATAAATATCGCAACGTATAATACACAAAGCAAAAAACGGGGACTGACACGCTTTTCGGCCCGTAGGCGGTTTGAAAAGCGAGTCTGTCCCCGCTTTTTGCTGCCTAAATTATCCCGCCGAACCCGCCCAACCCGCGTTAGGCAGCCCCACACCACCAAAATAACATGGATTATCCCTTCTTCAAGGTGCGGTAGACTTTGAAATTCTTGAATTTAAGTGCGGAAGTATTGTTTCCATCCCACTCAATGACTGCATAGATTGCCTGCAGATAGCTCTGCGCCGCATAACTCTTTTGGATCAGTGATGACACATCGATAGAAATGTGCTCCCATTTACCGATTACCAACTGTGGACCCTTGTGAACCCTCACCGTATCCGTCCATACCACACCTGAATCGAGCCTTGGTCCATTCCAAAAATCATATTCTGTAGCTTTGTACACATCCCCCGGACCTTTCCACGAGCCACAGGCAACAGAAAATCGCAGCCGTCCGGTTCTCAGTTCGGCTTTTTCGATGCAAACATCGATTTCCGCACGAATCGAACCATTGTCCAATA
>JAPLKX010000113.1 GCA_026387845.1 Candidatus Hydrogenedentota bacterium
GGATGGACGAGGCGCTCGGGAAGGAGTAACCGGCCATGGATTACGAGCGCGAACGGCGGATGGCCGAGGCACACGCGAAAAACGCCCTCGCCGAAAGCGACTGGCGGATGGCGGGGTACCACCTGTTCAACGCCTCGCGGATGACGTTGCGCATGGCGGCAACCGCCGAAGGCCGCACCAAAACAAGCCTGATACGCCTCGCCGAGCGGTACAAGGCGCGCGGCGAGCAGGCGCTCGGCAAGACCGCCACGCGACAGGGCACGCCCAAAGTCGCGGGCGAGGGGCCGGCCGCGGCGGAAGGCGATAAAGACACGTGGGCTATTGCCGAGCGGCCGAACACGCGGCTGGCCGACGTGGCGGGTATGAACGAGATGAAGGACATCATCGAGACCCACATCCTGATGCCGATGCGGCACGCCGACGTGTACGCCCAATACGGCATCCAGCCCGGTTCGGGCGTATTGATGTATGGCCCGCCGGGGACGGGCAAGACGTTCGTGGCGCGGGCGATTGCCGGCGAAGTGGACGCAGCGTTCCTGCCCGTCGAGATGAAACGCGTGCTCAGCAAATGGTTCGGCGAAACCGAGCAACTCCTGGGCGAACTGTTCGACGCGGCCCGCAGCAACGCCCGGTCGGTAATCTTCTTTGACGAAGCCGAGGCGCTGTTCCCAAAACGCAGTTCGACCAACTCGTCCGTGATGGCGCGCGTCGTGCCGCAACTGCTGCAACTGATCAACGGGCTCGACCCGACGAAGAATTGCACGATCCTGCTCGGTGCGACCAACCGACCGTGGCTCATGGACGAAGCAGCCACACGGCCGGGCCGGTTCGGCCGGCTGGTCTACGTCGGCCCGCCGGACATCGAGGCACGCGCATACATGCTCGAACACGCCATGCGGGACACGCCCTGCGACGGCCTGGATTTCCCCGCGCTGGCGCAGCGGGCCGACGGCTACTCCGGCGCGGATATCGCCGGCGAGCGCGACAGCCTCTGCATCGAGGCCAAGCTGGCCGCACTGAAACGCACCGTCCGCAAGGTCGAAAACGCCAACGGCGGCGACGTCGAGCCCGACCCCGTCACCATGGCCGATTTCGACGCCGCGTTCGCCCGCGTCCCGCCGTCCATCAAAGAACAGGACTTGGCGCAGTTCACAAGATTCCGCGAAGAACACAGCCGGATCTAGCAGTTGGGGTATGGGGTTTGGGGTATGGGGTTTGGGGTGGCCAGAAGGATGAAGGATGAGAACAGCCCTATCGCAAGAAACAGGGACTGAGCGAAAAACAGGGACTGACTCGCGACGCCTCCGGCAGTTTGGAAAAAGCGTGTCTGTCCCCGCTTTTCGCGGCCCCGTACTATTATCCATCAACTTTCAGCACGGTTACGAAAAAATACAGCCTGTCTGGGACGCCCCCCGGCAGTTGGGCCTGTCGATTTAGAGCTTATCCGTAAATAAATATTGCCATTGAAAACCACTTGTGTTATGCTGCAGCGCATGAGCACACTCAAGTCATGGACAGTGTCAGATGCGTTGTGGGAGCGCGTAGCACCCCTGATTCCAAAGGTCAAACGCCCGAATGCTGCGCACCGGCTGCCAGTGGAAAGCGTTGCCGAAAGAATATGGAAGCGCGAGTTCGGTACACAAATACTTCTTGGAATGGAAGCGTGGCGGCATTTTCATAAGAATGTGGCGTAAAGGGCTCGCGGAATACGATGAGATGGAAGGCATTGCTTGGTCATGGCAAAGCATAGATGGCACGATGGTGAAAGCCCCGCTGGCCTTGGAAGCTGTTGGTCCCAACCCGACCGATCGGGGGAAAAAAAGGAACCAAGCGCAGCTTGCTCGTAGACGCTCGTGGAATCCCGCTATCGCTAGTCGTAGACGGAGCGCACCGGCACGACGTGAAGCTCTTGAAACGGACACTAATGTCAGTGCTGGCCCGCCGCCCAAAGAACGGACACGAGCACCTGTGCGCGGATAAAGGGTATGCGGGAGAGCCTGCGGAGAAAGAAATGAAGAAACAGCACTATATTCCACACGTCCCGCCCCGCGGTGAAGAGGCGCTCGCCAAGAAACCAAATCCCCGGTGTCGCGCAAGACGATGGGTTGTGGAACGCACTCACTCGTGGATGAATCGCTACCGCAAGCTGCTGGTACGATATGAGAAACGTGCCGACAGTTACGAAGGATTATTGGAGATTGCATGTGCGCTAATAGTCTTTCGTCGCCAAATTGTTATTTACGGATAAGCTCTAAACCAATTTGTCTTCCAGTACGCAATGGAAGACGGCGACGACAGTTTTAATCCGCAGATGTTAATTCATGAAACCGGACACGCGCTGGGTTTGCCTGATTATTATGACTATGACAAAAAGAAAGGAATACCGGGCGGACTGGGCAAACTTGACATGATGGATAACTGTTGCGGCAATCACAATGCCTTCAGTCGCTGGTTACTGGACTGGATTCAGCCTGAAATCATATCGGTTACACACCCCTCCCAATTCGTCTTGGATGCCGCGGGCAGTCAGTTGGGAGACCGGAAGGCTATCGCCATATTTCCGGGTATCGTGTGCCGCACAGCTCCCCTGGGCGAGTTCTTCCTCGTCGAGAACCGCTTTCAAGTTGGGGCGGACGGCGGCCGGTACGGGCTTCCCGGGAGTGGTCTGCTCATATGGCACGTCGACGCTTGCTTGGACGAGTCCGGTAAAGGGTTCAAGTACGATAACTCTTACACAGACAGAAAGCTGATCAGACTGATGCGTGGCGGGAAGCCGGAAGACTTTGATGCAGAAGCACGGGGCGACGCCAGTGACTATTTTATAGCGGGTATGACGTTCTCTTCAGATACCACGCCGAATTCATGGAGATATGACGGCGCACCCAGCGGTGTAACCATCTATGACATTGTCTTCTCCGCTGATAAGATCTCGCTTGCCACAAAGATCGACGAAGGAGTCCTGGCGGAAAACGTGCCCTTGTTCTCAGCGACTGCTTCCCCGCCTGTCACTACCTTTCCGCTGGACGTCATCAAACCTTCGCAAGCTCCGGAGCCTGCGGCTGACCGAACCGCACCTCAGCCCACAGATGAGTCCACCTCCCGTCAAGTCGAATTAGAAAGGCTGCGGACGAACATAAATGATTTGGAATCGCGCCTATTAACTGCAAGAGCCCAAACCAGAGCTCTTGGCGAAGTCCTTGAGTCAACGCCCCAAGCATCCGTTCCGGATTCTTGGGAAGAGTTGGACGCGGGGATAAGGAGTCGCGTTGAATTCGACAACACGTTGTCCGGTATTACTTCCGGAAGTTACACTGACCTTTTGCGGTGGCTGCCCGCCGGCCCGCAGGCCAGTCCTGTTGAACCTGCCACGCCAGAAACAACCAAAGGCGAAGACGTCTTTAATACTCTGGACGCTCTTAATAAAGAGCTTTCCAACGCGGGACCGGAAAGGCTGAAGACGTTATGGGACCAGAAAAAATCACAGCCCGAGCCTCTTTCGCTCCCTTCCAAGCTGGAACTCCAAATTATTCTGACGAACTGGGCCGCGAAGGATGGTGAAAACGCGGTAAATGCTCTCAACAGTCTTACCGATTCCGACTTCAAAAAACAAACGTATCCACTTCTTATGGAGGCATGGGTCAATTCCTGTCCGCAGGCTGCCTCCGACTGGTACAGAAGTAAAAAGAAGACTGAATACGATCCCGGGGTCCGCTTTGCAGCTAAGTACTTTGAGCACACACTGCAGAACAATCCTAATGTTGCTCTCAGAGATTTTCGAGGCCTCCAGCATCCCAATGAACAAACAGGAGCCCTCTTGGCACTGGCCGACTACGGGAAAGACAATAAAGACGAACGACTTTTGGGGAAGGTGCAACAGACAGTAGCCAACAATGAGCAGCTCAGAAGCGTTTGCGGCATCGGACTTGATTCCGCTGCATACAGTTCTGGCCTACGAGAAGCAAGCGAACAGTTCAAGACCATCGTCAAAGACATTGTGAACGTGGGGAATTACTGAAAGCGGTGATAAGGTCCGTCAGCCGGCGCTTTTACCAAGGATGCGAAGCATTTTCTCTACGTCGTAGCCGGCTTCCGCGGCGGCTTCCACAATCTGCATGGCATTCTCGAGCCGCGCATTGAGTAGTTCTGTGGTCAACGCTTCGGTTGCCATCAGGCCCGCCACCGATGCGAACAGCAGCCAGTACACCATCTCCTCGAGCCGCTCTTTGTTCAGCCAGACAACGTCCTGGTGGCGGTTCATGAGCAGACAGCGTTGCACGGCCGGGTCGCGCAATACCTGGCGCACACCCACGGCCCCGCCCCCGCCCGGAAAGAAATCGAGCAGCGTTGCATGGGCGGCGAGGATCTTGACGAGTTGGGCGTCGGTTTCGGCTTTCCAGTCTTCGCTGCCGTGCTCGCGGAACGCCTGCGCAACGACGCGGGTCAGCAGCCATTGATCGATGTCGGTGCTGGCGTGGGGGGTGAAATCCAATGCGGCCCGCGCCTTGCCCGTCTGATGGGCGAGCACCAGCGCCGTCGGAATCCGCCAAAACAGGATCGGGTCGTCGGGAGCCGGCGATTCAGCAGGCACGCCGGGCGCCGCGGGTTCGGTTTTCGTGCGCGCCTTGGCCTTCTTGAGCGGCGTGGCTTTCGGCAGCCGCGCGATCAAATATTTCTTGGCTTTGGCGGCGTCGTTGATGCCCTTGAGATTCTCTTCAAACCGCCGCACCGCGCGCAATTCATCAAACAGCCCCGCCACCACTTCCTCAGCATTCACCTCGAGGTCCGTATGTTCGGCGAGGGCCGCAAGGAACTCCCGATACCCTGCTTCCAATAGTTCGCGCGCTTCGGCGTCGCCGGCGGCGGTTGTTTTGCGCAGGCCATCGCCGTTCATGAACTGTCTGAACGACCGGTGGACGGGTTCGAGGAACATCTCCCGGTATGCGTCATCGACACTGGGGACGCCCTGGCCCTTCAAACCTGATGAAAGCCGCGCCCATGAGCCGTCGGTGTCATAGACGGCGCGGAAATCCAGGAACGCGTAATACTGGTAAGCGTTCAGCTCGACAAATAACCCGCCGCCGGCCAACGCGGCCGCTGACCGCAGGTATTCGAGCCGCGTCCGGTGGTCGCGAAAAATGTAGAAGCAATCGTTGCGCGTATCAAGGCCGAGCGACTCCGCCAGCGTTTTTCGACGCAGGTCTTTATTCTCGGCGTCGCCGAAGTTGATGGCGGTCGAGGTGTGGATGGCGCCGCGCGTCGTCGTATAGGCGTTGTTGTAGACGATCAGAGCCCGGTCGTCCCCGGACCGGTTGGAATAGGCAAAGACGTTCTCATCGACCCAGCCGTCCGGCGTGACGCAATCGTAGAACGCAAAGTTCGCCACGCCGCTGAACAGGTGGCGTTTGCGCATCAGCGGAAACACTTCCATCTCGTGGCGCCACACCATGTGCTCGTCGACCTGCTCGTCCCAATACGCCCGGCGGTACTCCATGCCGTACTTCTCGGTCAACCCTTCGATCTGGCCGTGGCCGAACATCGGCAGGCCCGGCATCGTCACCATCATGATGGCGACACCGAAATACTTGTCATCCCTGCCGAACTGATCGACGGCGGTGCGTTCATCGGGATTGTTCATGAAGTTGACGAACCGTTTGATGACTTCGGGGCTGAATTCGAGGACGTTCTTGACCGTCAACCGGTATTTCAGATTCTCTTCCATCTTGAGCATGTTCATGAAGGCGCTGTTGTAGACGCGATGCATGCCCAGCGTCCGGACGAAGTACCCTTCCATCAGCCAGAACGCCTCGGCCAGCAACAGGGTTTCCGGCGCTTCCCTCTGGATTCTGTCGACCACTTCGCGCCAGAACTCCCTTGGAAACAGCTTGTCGAACTCGGCCTGCGTCATGCCGTGCTCGGCCCTCGAGGGGATGGCGCCGGCCTCGCCGGGTTTTGGAAACCACAGCCGCTGGAAGTGGCGCTTGGCCAGCGTCATGGCGGCGTCGAACCGCAGAATAGGGAACATCCGGGCGACGTCCAGAATCGTGTTGATGACGGCCTCCCGCACCTCCGGGATAAGGAAATTGAGTTGGGCCGTATCGTTCCAGGGCGTGCTGGTGCCGTCGTTGCCGTGATAGATGTAGCGCGTGTCGCCCGTCCAGTTGTCGACCCGCTTGAAGATCACGGCGGCGTCGCTGTGGTTCCAATAGCCGTCCTCGATGTAAAGGCCGACCCGGTCTTCGAATGACAAGTTGGGCCCCGTGAACCGGTAGCTTGGGAACGGCGGGTAGTCGAGCTGGAGGAACCAGTCGGGATGCTGGACGATCCAGCGCGAATACAGGCCCACGTGGTTGGGCACCATGTCGGAAGCCAGCCGGATCCCGTACCGCCAGGCCCGATCTCGGAGGTTTGTGTAGGCGTCTTCGCCGCCAAGATCACCCGCGATCTGGTAGTCGTAGAGCGAGTACGCGGAACTGAGCGCCTCGGGGTTGCCCATGATTTGCTTGATACGCTGCGAGGCCGGCGAGCGTTCCCACAGGCCGATTAGCCACAGGCCCGTGAAGCCCCACCGGGCCAGCCGCGCCAGTTCCTCGTCCGGGACCTGGTCAAGCCGGTGAATATCTCGCTGGTGCTTTTTTGAAAGCTGGTCGAGCCAGACGTACGTGCTTTTTGCGATCAACACAACGTTGGACATCCAGTCCTTGTCGTGCGTGAACGCCGCCGGCTCGGGATACAGGTAATCAAAGTCGAGTACCTGGCTCGGCCCCGGCCCCCAACCTCGCAGCAGCGTCTCCTCCTTGATTACGCCGATGGACATCAGCAGTCGTTGGCGCAGTTCGTCTGGCAGAAAATCGCCCCAATGTTTGAGAATGTACTCGAGCTGGCCCTGGAGCGAATCGGGGTGGGCTTTTACGGGGGCGCGCAGGAGTTCAAACAGCGTCAGGTCAAAACCGGGAAACACGGGCTGCCGCGCAAAATATCCATCCAGCGTCTCCACCAACGCCACATACGGCGACTGCCGCGCCAGTTCCGCGTCGTCGTAGAGGTCCTCGATCGGGCGGAGCGCGGTGTTCTCGCCCAGAATCGACAACAGGACCATCTCGCGCGTGACCGTGTAACGGTGCGGCTGCCCGTGCGAGGCTTCGTCCAAAAACCGTTCCTGCGCCGTCTGCCCGGTGAGCACGGCCTGTGGCGGGTAGATTGACACGAACGCCGGCTGCGACCTGTCGGTAACGGCGTGCCCGCGCTGGCGCCGGGCTTCCTCCGCTCCCTGCTCCATGGTTCCCGGGTGGCCGATGACGCAATAGGCGTCGGTCATGTAGCGCATGACGTCGGAAATCAGTTCGAACCCAAGCAGTTCGCCCGCGTGGACTGCCGGAATCGCGTACGTGCAGTGTTCCCGGCGCGCGTTGATCCGGTCGGCCAGCATGCGCAGCGCATAAAGACCCGAGGCGCCCCCGGCCGCAGACTGGATCCGCGCCAACACATCTTGCATCTGCAGGCAATCCCATTGGCTGCCCGTCACCGGAAATCCAAAAGGAAAATAGTCGTGGAGCGACTCCAGCAGCGGTTTTGTCTCCATCAGTTCTCCGTCGGTGCGCCGCAGGCGCTCCGCATATTTGATCCCCAGAAACCGCGCCAGCTTACACTATTGGGCGGGCGCCGCGCCATTTTGCCAAGCCGTACCCCGGGCTGGCAGCTACTTTGGGAAAACAACGCATGGGGTGCTATACTTCCAGCGTTTCAGCGGTTTGCGGCTTAGGCATAGTCCCCTGAATGCACAAGGAGTTCTCATCATGTTTTCGGAAGATTCCTTTATCCGGCGTCACAAAATCCTGACGGGCCTGATCCTGATTGTGGTCCTGCTGGTGGTGTTTCTCGGCTACCGCATGAAAGGCCCGTACCGGTCATACCGCGTTGATTACGTGAAGACGGGCGAGGGTGAGCCGGCAACGCTCGAAGTCGCCGTCGCCATGCGCGACATCACGCCCGACCTTGAACTATACGACACCTACAACGACTCGAACGACAACAACCGATACGAACCCGATAAAGGCGAAACCTACACCGACCGCAACGGCAACGGCAAGTTCGACGCCGTCTGGATCGCCGGGTTCAACAGCAACCGGCCCGCCAAAATGGTACACGACCCGTTGTGGGTGCGCGCCATCGCGTTCAGGAACAACGGGCTGACGCTGGCCATGGTCACCATCGACAGCATCGGCATTTTCCACCAAAAATTCATCGACGTGCGCAAGTCCATCGACCCATCGCTGAAAATCGACCACGTCATGTTCTCGAGCCTCCACGATCACGAGGCCCCCGATACCATGGGCATCTGGAGCGGCCCGATCCCATGGCCGTGGAATTACGACCACGCTTACATGCAGACGGTGCAGAAAGCCTGCAAAGATGCCGTCGAGGAAGCCGTGAAAAACCTGCAGCCCGCCGATATGTACTGCGTGCCCATCGAAATCACTCCCGAAGGTCTGGTCGATGACAGCCGCCAGCCCATCGTTTACGACAAGACCATCTGCGCAGCAAGGTTCACCAAAGCCGGAACCGACCAAACCATCGCCACTATGGTCAACTGGGGCAACCACCCCGAAACGCTCGGTGGCAGCAACCCAAGCATCACTTCCGACTTCAGCAACTACTGGCGTAAAGGGATCGAAACCGGCGTGCGCGATCCCAACGGCGCCCAGGGGTTCGGCGGGATGGCGCTGTACTTCCAGGGGATGGTGGGCGGCCTGATGACGGAACTCCACACCACGGTGCCGCACCGCAACGGCGTGGATAAGTTCGAAGAGGCCAGTTTCGAAAAAGCCGAAGCGCTCGGCGACAATCTCGCCGTCCTCACGATCAACGCCCTGCGCGGGCCCGGCGCATGGAAAAACGAAAAACCCCGGCTTACCATCGCCGCGAAAACCATCTACGTGCCGTTGTCGGGCATGTTCAAATACGCGATGGCGCTGGGCCTGATTCACCCCGGCATTTACTGGGGCTTCAAGGCGCGCACCGAAATCAACGCAATCCGAATCGGAGATGTCGAAATACTCACCATCCCCGGTGAGCTTTACCCGGAGATCTGCGAGGGCGGAGTCGAAGCGCCCGAAGGCCAGGATTTCAAAATTCCGCCCGTCGAAGTGCCCCCGTTGCGCAAGGAAGTCATGAAGGGCAAGATGAACATGGTGATCGGGCTGGCCAACGACGAAATCGGATATATCGTCCCCAAGAGCCAGTGGGACAAGGAGCCGCCCCGCGCCTACAAGCCCAACGGCCAGTACGGTGAGGAAAATTCGGGCGGGCCGGAAGTCGCCCCGACTATCCACCGCGAAGGCTTGGCGCTGCTCAACCGCCTGCACGAAGCCCTGGGCATCTAGAATCACGCAGCGCGTAAACAACAACGAAGCATTCCCGCGCTGCGTCCACTCCGTCCATTGCCTTCACCCACACCTTTCCTGTATGGTTTCCCCGGTAACGGACAACTTGGAGTAGTGGGATGGCGCAACTGCCGCTGAGCCGGAAAATCTTCTACGGCATGGGCGCGCTCACCATGAACCTGCCTGACCTGATCGTGATGCAATGGCTGCTGGTCAGGTACGTGCCCTCGGACCGGCCCCACCTCATCCCCAAAGCCATCATGGGCGGCATCTACCTGTTCGCGCGTGTGATTGAGGCCCTCAGCGCATCGCCGATCGGCCACTTTAGCGACACCTGCCGGTCGCGATGGGGCAGGCGCCTGCCGTTTATGCGGCTTGGGCTGATCCCGTTTGTGGCGGTGTTCTTTCTCTTGTTTACGCCGCCCGTAGATCATATGCACTGGCTCAACATCGCCTACGTGCTCGTGCTCGTGCCGACCTACTTCATCCTTTACGGCGTCATTATCACGCCATACCTCTCCCTCATTCCTGAAATCACCACCGATCTCAAAGAGCGCGTCGACCTCACGACCGTCCAGTCGGTGTTCTTAATGATGAGCACGTTTTTGTTTGCGGCGTCGGGCGTGGTGCTCCAGAAATTCGGCTGGCACGCCTTGGCGGGCGGCGCGGCCGTCATCATTATCCTGGCGTTCTTGCCGGTCAGCTACTTCGTAAAAGAAAGGCCACGGCCCAACCAGCACGATGCCCCGCCGCTCGGCATGATGGAAAACACCCTGCTCGCATTGCGCAACAGGCCGTTCCGGTATATGGCCGCCGCCGCCGCCCTGTATTGGTTCGGGCTTAACACGATCATCGTCATGGTGCCGCATTGGGTGAGTTCGGTGCTGGGCAGAGGTGAGGACACGGTCACGCTGATGATGGCGCCGTTTCTTCTCATGAACCTCGTGTTCTTTTTCGTGTTCAATTATCTCGCGGGGCGGATCGGCAAATACCGCGCCATGCTGATCACGTTTCTCGGCAGCGGCATTGTGATGGCCATGCTGGCATTCGTAGGCCGGCTGGGAATCGGCAGCGACCTCATCCAGAGCACCGTGATCCTTGCCGCGTACGGTGCGCCGGCGGCCGGCTTCATGGTGCTGCCCTTCGCCGTCGTCGGCGACGTCATCGACTACGACGAAAAACTCACCGGCCGGCGGCGGGAGGGCATTTTCATCGCCGTGCAGGGCATCTTCCAGAAAATCAGCATCGGCATCAGCGTACTGGTGTTCACGTTTGTTGCCTACCTCGGCGGCGAAGGAATGCAACATCTCCAGGAAACCGCCGGCGTCGTCTTCACCGGCTCGTACGTCCGCGCGGGCGCAACCGATCCCGAGCCGTATGTGCATGAGCCCGCGCCGCCCGGCGTCATCCGAGTTGACGTGCTGCCCAACGGCCTGCCCGCACCATGGACACTCGAAGGGCCCGGCGGGTACACGCGCCAAGGGACCGGCGCCGCTCTGGTTGAAGGCCTCGCATCCGGCCCGTACAGGCTCACCTGGGGAGACGTGCAGGGACACGCGCGTCCCGAACCCGTGAGATCCTCAACGCCGTTCGGCCTCAAGTTGATGGCCGTCCTCGGCGCACTCTCCGCCTTCGCCGCGTTCCTCGCATTCCTGCGCTACCCCCTCCGCGAACGCAACGGAAAGATCGTCGTTGTCGAGTGATGTGGGACGTGGATGTGTCCCAATTGTCCCAACCGTCCCAATCGTCCCAATCTCATTCCGGGATGTAAGCCAGCGACGTTTGCAGCGGGTAGGGACACGAACAGCCGGAACTCGCTTCAGGAATCAAAATAAGCCCCCCCGCCGGGATAACATTGATCCAGCATCCGGGCCGCGTGACGTAGTTCAGCTTCGTCCGTGGGCTTTCCGGCAAAAGGTTTTGCACGCACGGGTGGCCGTCGCGGTAGAAAAGGCACCGGGCCGAAGCCGAAACGGTGCCGCAACCCTCCCGCTTCTCCATCGCCCACTCCGACTTGGCGCCTGACGGGCCGACCCGCGCGCCCGTGCGCAACGCGTACGCGACAGGCTCCGCGTAGACGACGTCGCCGACGATCACCGGGTGGTGGATTTGCTCGCCGTGGTCGCCGCCGATCCCGCGTTTGTTGTTGGGATGGTTCGCTTGCCACATCGGCGTGCCCGTGGCCGCGTCAAACCCATAGAGGTAGTACCACGCCCGGCCCTCGCGGTTGCCCGAGCCCGTCACGACCAACGTGTCACTGGCGTAGCTGAGGTAAATGATGTGCTGGCATAACGAGAAATCGACCGGGATCTCCCACGCCGGTTTGCCCGTCGTCAGATCGACCGCCAGCATCGTCGGCGAGTTGTCCCACAGCACCTCGAGCGTGCTTCGGCCGTTGAGGTCGCGGGCGGCCGTCCGGCTGTGGCTCTCGATGAAATACAGCCTGCCCGCCACGGCCGCGATTGCCGGGTGAATGAAAAGCCCGCCGCCGCGTGTCCACACCACCCTCCCCGTGCGCCTGTCCATGCAGAAAAGATAGTCGCTCGTCAGTAACCGCTTGAAATCGCCCCACTGGATCTCGAAATCGCCCAGCGTGTTCATTGTCGTATACGAGGCGTCGGGTTTTTGGCCACTTCCCAGCAGGAAATCGCCAATGACCGCGATGTACCCCCAGTTTCGCTTTTCGTCGCCGGCAAGTTGTGGCGCCTGGTACGTCGCCACGCGCTCGCCGCTCGCCGCATCCAGCACCCAGCACTCATCATGCACCGCCACATACAGCAGGTCGTCGGCCGCAACCATCTGCCCCGAATCCCGCGGATTTGCCAGCCGCCGGTTGTCCGGCGTCTCCAGTTCCCAAAGCGGCGTCCCGTTGTACGCGTCGACCGCGATGATGCAATTGTCACCAGGCACGAACATCCGCCCATTCTTCACCAGCGGCGGCATCGCGCGGTGGTGGCGGTCGACCATCGGCCGCGGGCCCGGCAGCCCGAACCACTGCAGCCGCGCCGGCGCCGATACGATCGTGTCGCCGCTGCACCCCGAGTTGCCGGCGTCGGCATACTGATGTGTCCACTCGCCGGCGCCGTCGAGCCCGCCGCGTCGCAACACCAGCCAAGACCCGTCGTCAACGGCGACGCTGCATCCGGCCACTTTACCGGCCCACGCTTTGACCGCCGCCGCCGTCTCGGGAGTACACTTGAGGAACAGGACCCCGGTGTGCGGGCGAAGCAGCCGCGCCGCCTCGTTCGGCGGGAACGGTGGGCAGCCGTTGGGCAGCGCGCGCTCGGAGACGATCACGTCGGCGATGTAATCCGTGAAGGGCAGGTTTTCGAGCGCGCCCGCGATCGCAGCGAACCGGGCGCCGTACAGGCCGGTTCCAATCAGCTTCGCGCGCACCCGTGAGACCGCTTGCTCATCGTCGACAGCCACCACCTTTAGCCCCGAGTTGCGCGCGATCTCCAGCCCGACCCCGCCGGTTTGACAGCCCAGGTCGAGGCAGTAACCTTGCCGGACGCCCGCCGTCTTAATGATAAACGAAGCGGCCGCCGTGACCTCGGCGCCGCCCTCTGGAACCGCACGGTGTGCGGGCGGCGTGGACGCTCGATCGGGACCCGCGGCAAAGCAATGGATCGCGCCCGTGTCGGTACTTACGAGTAATCTACCGTTCGCGGCCGCCAGCCCGTAGGCATTGCCATCCACCGGAGACGACCACTCCGTCTCGCCGTCGGAGATTCTTATAGCCCGAACCTCATCTTCAGATCCCACAATCAACAGGCCGCCCGCAAGGATCATTGCGTAAGACTCGGGGCACGGCTTCCGCCACGTGTATTCGCTGCCCCGCAACTCCTTCATGGCCTGTTCAACGCCCGCCAACTCCTGGGTTGCCGCCGCTCGCTCCGTTTCGGCCATGATTTTGATGGCATCGCGCAACCGTCTTCGCTGGCTGCGCAACTCATTTTGCCGCGTCGCGTTCTCGCGGTACTTGGCCCGGTCGAGCGCCGCAATCCAGTCGTCCGACAGCAAGTATGACGTCTCGCCCTGGACGAGTATGCATCTCCCGGGAAACGTCGCCACCCGCTCCTGCGTGCCCGCGTCGAACGCCGACAGCCGCGTCCCCGGACCCGAGATGATGGTGTCCGGCGTCAGCAGCGCATACGTCCCGCCCTCGCCGCCGGGGCACTCGAGCATGCCTTCTATCTCGCCGGTCGAAAAATTCACGGCCACCGGCGAAGTTCTTCCGGTCGGGATGTAGAGATTTCGGTCCGACGCCAGCAGGCAGCCTTGCGGCGACAACGCAAACCGCCGATCCGCTTTCTCTGACGAAAATCGACGGATGAAGTCCATCGGGTCCGGCGAGACTTTCCAGATCTCGCGTCCCGACGCCGCGTCGAGCGCGCAAAGATACACGCCCTCTTCCGGAAACATACCCGCGCCGAAATACACCACGCCGCCTTTCACCACAATGCCCGTACGAACCGGGCACGCCGAGATGATCCGGCCATTCCCCGGGATCCGCCGCTCGTCCGGCTCCGGCGAGTACTTCCAGATCAGCCCACCGTCAGCCGCATCGAGGCAATAGACATAGCCGTCGTCTGAGCCGGCATAAATGCGACCGTTCACCACCGCCGGCGACAGACGCACCGGCGCCCCCGTTACAAACGACCACCTCTCCGCGCCGGTATCCGCATCGAGCGCGACTACCCGGTCGTCTGCCGACGAACCGAAGAACACGAGGCCCCCGGCAATCGACGTGTGGAACGCCCGGTCGTAGGTTGCGCGGGGGCGGTGAATGCGAACGGGTTTGGCCGCGAAATCCTGAACCGCGGGGTCCGGCCAGGCGGGCTGCGGCGGCTGAAGCGATGAATATCGCCAAATCTCGTGAAGCGGCAGTTGGAACGAGTCCGTGGTCGTCCCGCTTCGGTAGGTGTCGTGCTGGTAAGTGGGCCAGTCCTCAGCCGCCGCCGAAAAAACCAACACAACTAAGAAAACCACCGCCGCCGCCAACTGCTTTCCAATCATCACAGCAACTCCCGATTAAAGCGGGCTTACTTTACCACAGGCTGCACCATTCATCGAAAAGTAGGCGCGGTCGTCTCGCCCGCGCCGTCCAGCAATCTGGCTCAGCGATTGCAAACAAGACCGGGGTGAACTGATGACGTGCGGGTTGGACGGCGCGGGCGAGACGACCGCGCCTACTTCGTGATCTGGAACGGAATCGCGGGCAACGTGCCGATGAATGTCGGTTTCGCGTCCGGCTTTGCGTTCTCGCCCGGCTTGAGGTACGCGTCGACAATCAGGTTGTCTTCAAAACCGGGCTCGGCCACCGCGTCGGCGTTTATCGCGAAGCTCAGCCCCTCGGCGACCACCGAAACGTCGCCCAGCGTCAGGCATTTCGGCGGATCATTGAGCTGGAGTTGAACCTGGGAAAGCCGGGAGCCCTGCGCCGTCTCGACCGTGATAGTCGCGGTTCCGCCGGGCGTTATCCGCAGCGGCAACATGCTGCCGATTCTGACCGGCTGAGCCGCGCGCCGCTTAGCCACCGCGACCAGGAGGTCTTGCGCCGGCACGAGATGCCGGTACGCGAATGCCTGCATCAGATCGTCGGCGGGCACGGCCTCCCGCGCCACGCCCTCCCCGTTGATTCTGGCGCGGCCCTCGATGGCCATCGCCACCACGGACGCGTCCAGCGGTTTGGCCGGCGCCGTGAGGCTTATCCTGACCTTGTCAAGCTTCGCCGGAACCCTGCCCCCGCTGATCCTGAACCCCGTCGCCGGCTTTTTCAGCACGAGTTCGATCTCGCCGTCGAACCCGTCTTTGCGCAACGCGTAAACCGTCAGCGCCACGCTGCTCCCCGGATTGAGCCCGATGCTCGATGGCGTGACGCGCAACTCAAAATCGGGCCGCGGGCTGCTCAGCCGCAGCCGGTACGCAAACTCATCTCCGCCCTGCTGCTGCGAATCCGCCAGCACGACTCTGTACCGGCCCGCTTCGGGCAGTGTCGCGCGCAGATACGAGTCCGCATGGTGCGTAAGCAGTCCCGACCCTTTCTGCTCGCAATCGTCATTCATTGCGATCACCCGCCCCGCCGCGTCCATAACTCGCAGCACCGAGTCCAGCGGCGAGTTCAGCCGCCGCGCCGTCACTTCCGCGACCACCTCGCCGGCCGCCGCGGCTTCAAACTCGAACACGTCAGAGTCGCCGCTCCGATTGATCCTGCCGTTAATAATGCACGGCAGCATCACGGGCTGCGGCGCCCGCGCGTCGTTTGGCTCCGACTCGATGCACTCCGGCAACGAATCGACCGCATACAGTACCGGGTTTGAATCAATCCGGCCGTTGTTCAGCGACGTTTGACGGATCTCCAACGGGCCCGGCTGTGTATCCAGCGCCAACCGGGCCGCGGGCAGGTTCCAGCCCGCCACGGAAGCCTTCACATCCGCGCCCACGGGACCACCCAGCGGAAAAATGCTCGTCACAAAAGGGAGCTCGCCAACCAGGAGCCGGTACACGAAATCCTCGCGCCCCCGGTAGATCGAGTCGCGGATTTCCAGCGTGTACGTCCCGTCCTGCGGCACGTCAAAAAAAACAACCGGGTCCGGGTCGAACCGGAAATCGTCCGCAAACGCCACTTCCCGCCCGGCGGGGTCGTAGATGCCGGCCACCGCCTGGAACCAGCCCGGCACGGCGTCCGCCAGGTACGGCACAAGGCTCCGCGCCTCCGCCCGCACGACCAGCCGCTGCCGTTGCTTGGCGGCAAACTCGAACCGGTCCGTGTCGCCCGGCATGATTTGGCCGTTGATCGTCACGGGCAACTCGAGCGGCGGGGCCGGCGGCGCATCGGTCTTGGCCATCGGATCGTTGGGTTCGTACTCCCTGGCCTCGGGCAGCGCGCCCACGTCGAACCGCATCGGGTTGGTGAGGCCTGCCGGCGCGAGAAGCCGGATCTGGCGCGGGCCCGGTGTCGCATCGGGATTGACCGTGACCTCAATGAGAACCATCTCGGCAATCTGCGCGTTGGGCTGCCTCTTGCCGGTGTTCATCAACATGCTCTTGACGTGGTCGAGTTCGCGGAGGCTGAGGTTGTCCAGGTTTTGCAGCAATGGGTGCGCCGGCAACTCGACGGAACTCGTCCATGTGGTGGCGTTGACGGCTGGGGGTGTTTCGCCTCGAGCTTCCGCCAGACGCCTCTCCCGGGCCGCCTTGAACCGCCTTGTCAATTCCTGCCGCTGCTCTTTGTCGATCTTCTTGAGCGGCCTGAAGTGCTGCAGCACGCTGGTCTCGACGCCTTCGGCGGGAGAGACCAGAGCCGATTTGGCGCCGCGCAGGCCCTGGCCGCCTGCCAATATCTGCACAGTCGTGCCCTGTTGCGCACCCGCCGGAAACACGTAGCCGATGCTCGTCGTTCTTTTTGTTGCCTGCCCTGCCGCGCAAGCCGTAAACAAGAAGACGGCCACCGCCATAACGACGGCAAGGTGTAGCGCAGGCGTCTCGCCTGCATTGACCGTTCGCAAGATCATCAGATGATCTCCGTCAGACGCCCGCCGCTCTTGACTTTTTCTTCGGCGGACGGCAGAACTGTCACGTTTAACCCGCGCGAATTGGGCATCGGGCCGTCCGGGTCGATCCCGAGCAGTTCGTACATGCTCGCGATGAGGTCCTGCGGGTACACGGGCCGCTCCGCGACTTCCTCGCCCGTCGCGTTGGACGCACCAACCACCCTCCCGCCTTTGAACCCGCCGCCGGCCACCACCGAGCAAAAACAGTTGCCGTAATGGCTGCGGCCGCCGTTCCATGGCGGCGCCCACTGCACACGCGGCGTCCGGCCGAATTCGCCCGTCCACCACACTATCGTCGATTCGAGCAGCCCGCGCCCAGCGAGGTCTTCGAGCAACGCCGCCATGCCCTGGTCCATCTCCGGCAGTTTCCGCCGCATGGTTTCGAAATGCTGCTTGTGCGTGTCCCAGCCCTTGTAATTGATCGTGACGTACGGCACGCCGTGCTCGACGAGCCGCCGCGCCATCAGGCACGACTGGCCAAACGTGTTGCGCCCATACTGCTCGCGCGTCTCCTGGCTCTCGATCGCGAGGTCGAACAGCTTGCGCGCCTCGCCGAACATCAGTCCATACGCGCTTTCCTCGCACCGGTCGAGCGCCTGGAAACCCGCGTTGGCCGGCATTGCCCGGCCCAGCGTGTCCAGCGTGTGGAGAAACTCTCTCCTGCCGCGCTGGCGTTCGTCCGAGATGCCCTCGGCGACGATGCCTTCCACGACGAACGGGTTCTTGTTCGGGTCGCCGCCCGTCGCAAACGGTTTATACTGCTGCCCGAGGAAACCCGCCTCGGAAAACCGCCCCTGCGGTTCCGTCAGCACGATGTACGGCGGCACCAGCCCTTTGTAGCCCCCGTCATAGCCTTTGAACAACGAGACAACCGCACCCACACCCGGATAAACCAGCCGACCGGGTTCCCGGCCCGTCTGTACGATGTAGGAAGCGGTTTCGTGACTGTTGACACCGTGCGTCATGCTGCGGATGATGGCGTATTTGTCGGCGTGCTTCGCCAGCAACGGGAGCTGGTCGTTGATCACGATGCCGTCGACGTTGGTCGCGATGGTTTTATCGAGCGGGCCGCAAAAATCCCTGCCCGCCTCGGGTTTTGGGTCGAACGTGTCGAGGTGGCACGGGCCGCCCCAC
>JAPLKX010000107.1 GCA_026387845.1 Candidatus Hydrogenedentota bacterium
TTTGTTGGCAAGGCTGGCATGTTCAAAAAAAGGGACACCTCCCACAACTGCCGGGAGGCGTCCCAGACGGGGAGTGTCCCTATGTTGGCTTTTTGGTTGCGGCTACGCCGCGCTGTGTTCTGTGTGTTCTTTTGTGGCTAAAAAGAGATCAGTTTCCCAGCGCCTTTAGCGCTTCCCGCGTCCGCGGCTGATCGGGATTGATCTCGAGCGATTTCGTGTAGGCTTCTTTGGCCCGCTTGACGTTTCCTGCCTGGCGGCTCAGGCCTCCTATCATGTTCCACGTCACGTAATCGCCCGGCCCGAGAGCGGCCGCGCGTTCTACCGCGCTGAGCGCCTGCGAATTCTTGCCGGCCCGCAGCAGCAGCTTTGCATACGCCATGTGATGCTCGTGCGTTTCCGGGAAAACCAGCCGCGCGGAATCAAACGCCTGCACCGATTCCGTCAACAGCGTGCCGAGTAGGGCCCCCTCCTGGTTCGACATCGGCCCCAGTGCGTCCAGGTCGTTTGACGCCTCGAGCACCTCCCCGTCCCGTACACGCGCCGCCGCCAAGGCCAGTTTCGCCGCCCGCATGTCCGGCTTCACTTCGAGCGCTTTCTGGTAACTCTCCCGCGCCAACCCATACAGTGACTGCCGGCGGTACACCTCCCCCAACCCCACGTACGCGCCCGCAACCGTGTCCGTGCCCGGCTTCAACCCGATCGCCTTGTGAAACGCGGCCGCCGCGTCATTCGCCCGTTTCGCCCCCAACTCCGTCAGCGAATATCCCAGCGACGCCCACAGGCTCGCATCATCCGGCTCAATCGAGGTTGCCCGATTCAACGCGGCCGCCGCCAAATCGTAGTCGTCGTTTAGCAGGCATGCCCCCGCGTAATCCCGCAGGACCGCTACGTCGTCCGATTTACCCGCGTCTGCCGCGACAAATTGGTCGCATGCCTCATTCAAATACTTCCGCGCGCTGTCCTCATGCGATGCCGCACCTTTTGCGTCGTTCTTGGACGCCGCCTCGGCCGCCAACTGCATCTCCGCCTTGTACTGCGCCATCGCCGCGCGCGCCGCCGATACGTCCGCGCACACGGGCGCACAACAAAAAACGGCCGCCACCAAGGCAACCGCGGTTGCGAAAGACAAGTGACAACTATTCTTCACGAAGTCAATTCCTTTCGGACGATGCTTGCGCATCAGAAACTACTGACCGGCCTCGCGGCTTTGCCTGCGCCTGTTTCTTCGCGCAGATATTGCCTGTACATCAGCCAAACACAGAAAGATAACGTCAATCTGCTGTTTTTTGAGGGCTTCTTTCCAGCCCCACCATTTGCTGTCCGCAGCCTGTAAGATGGGCGGACGGTTTGGATGGCAGCAGCGACCGCCACAAACTTACGATCGGACTTATCAAAGTTGTCCAAAGATGCATGGCGTGGGAACTCAACAAAACTATCAGATTGTGGTGTAATACAAGTTATTTCACAGCGGCGCTTGTTCCTCTGGTTAGTAAGAATCCATTTAAGAAATGTATCGCCTACTCCCCGCTGGCCTTGAGACCTCAGCTTGTTCGTATACTCCTTGATTAGCAGCCACTTGTCATCAATGGCAACGCATCCTTTATCCCCCATTATCTCTTCTAGAATGTTCGTACAACTGGAGACACAGTTCGGGCTCAAACCTGAAGCGGCGTTCGCCACGAGAGGCACATTGGTGTCAACAACATAAATCTTCTTCCGCATTATTCGCTGCGTACGTTCTGCTGGCGCTTCATGGCCGCTTCCGTCATCTTAGCAAGATCCTCAACTTCATCGCCGAAGAAGTTGCGCGGCCAATTGGTGATATTGCCGAATATGTCGAGGTCTAAAGCATTAAGGATTGAACCTTGGTCGGTGCTTTCGCAGAAATAGATAGCTACCATGTCAGGTGAAATCGCTTCTTCAGCAATTCGACGTTGCAGACGTCTGAGGAAGTGCCCAGAGTGGCTCTCCACGAGCAGTTGAATGTTTCGGTCTTTTCCGTCCTCTCCACATGTAACCGCCGAGATAAGCAAATCTGCAAGGGCAGACTGTACTGCTGGATGCAAATGAATTTCGGGCTGCTCAAGAATAAGGGTCGATGCCGGTTGACAATAAAAGCACTCGACCAAGACCGGCAAAACTTGAGATATTCCAAAGCCTACGTCTGTAATATTGACGGGTTCATTTGTCCCATGGGGACGAACCAAGATCTCATAGTCCCGCCGATCGAAGATCTGCTTCACTTCAAAAGACTTTATCAGACCCAATTTCTTGAGCCAGTACGCTATCAACTCGTCAAAGGGCTTCCGTCGCTGTTTTTTCCCCAGGTTGATCTTGCGGTCTCTTGCCGAAAGAATGGCGTCGACTGCTCGCTCCCCTCTCCATCCTACATGCTCAGGAATTTCACCTGACCACGTATAAGATCGTTGAGGATACTGACGAAGAGGCCCAAGATAATGAATATTCTGCAACTTTCTTTCTAAGGCAAGGGTCAAATCGCTTACCAGATCCGCGTTCTGATAATAAGCGATGGCCTCTTCGGGAAAACCGTAGAATCGCGTTGGTGAAGGCAACGGCCAGGGTCTTCCTGTCTTGCGAACCAAGCCGTAATTCTTTGAATCAAGCTCGTAAGTGTCTTTCTTGTCCTTCCCGTTTACCTTGCGTTTCATCAGGACTTGCAGGCCGTTATCGTCCGGGTCGCCGAGCTGGTAATCCATTTGCCACACAACCACATCCTGGCGCCCATTTCCGCCGGCAGGTCCGACTTCGGCATGGAATTCCAGACGATCCCCAAAGTACTTCTTGCCTTTGAGCAAAACGTTTCTCAGATCTAGAGGCTTATCCAGCGTCCACGCAAGAAGAAACTCTATTCGCTTGTTGTTGCTACGAGCACAGGTCATGTCGTCGTACGTGCCTAGATCGACTGCCGTAGTCCTGTCACCTGGATGTAGGACACGCTGGCGATCTGGAGACTGAGCGGTCTGTTTCAGCATCAACAGGAATTGATTAAGGCTGCTCTTGCCTGAACTGTTTGGACCAAAGAACAGCGTCAACGGAGCAAGACGTGTTCTCCCTGTGTCTTTCCAAGCCTTGAAGTTCTTTATTTGAAGGCTGGTTAGCATCGTGGTTTCCTCATCAGCGCGTTATTCTTGCCCGGCTCCTACGTCTCAGTTTGCATAACCTTCCGACCCGCCAGCGGGCACAATTCTACCATTTTAGAGATAAGATTCTTAAATGTATCAGGCGAGGCTCAGTCTATCGTTTCGCGGTCAGTTCACCACTGAATGTGTGAGCGGTTTCCTGCCACAGCCGGCGGTGTAACTGCCGCAGCAGCGGCGCGAATGTTTCCGGCTGACGCGCCGAGATTGGGATCGCCCCGTAGTTGTGCGCCAAACCCGCTACCCGGTCCGGGTCGCACTTGTCGATCTTGTTGAGTACCACCACCGTCGGTTTCTGATCCAGTTCCAACCGCGCCAGGATCTCGCGCACCGCCGGCCACTTCACTTCCACGTCGCCCGCGGACGCGTCGACCACGTGTAGCAGCAGGTCCGCTTCCTGCGCCTCCTCGAACGTCGTCCGGAACGCCGCCATCAGGTCTTCGGGCAAGTTTCTGATGAACCCGACGGTGTCGGTGATGATGATGTTGCGCTCGTCGGGGAACCGCAGCCGGCGCGACACGGGGTTCAGCGTCGCGAACAACGCATTTTCCGCTACCACGGAGCTTTCGGTCAGCGCATTGAGCAGCGTCGACTTGCCTGCGTTCGTGTAACCGACGATGGCGACCGTTGGCAGGCCTTGCCGTGCCGCGCGCGCGCGCCGCATCGACCGCCACAGTTTCCGCCGGTCGCCCAGTTTCTCGACCTCGCGCGCCAGTTGCGCAATCCGGTCTTGTGCGCGTCGGCGATTGACTTCGAGCTTGGTTTCGCCGGGCCCCCTCCCGCCAATCCCGCCGGTCAGACGCGACATCGCCGTGTGTTTCTCGCCGAGCCGCGGCAGCAGGTACCGCAGTTGCGCGAGTTCGACCTGGATCTTGCCTTCCCGCGTCTGGGCGTGCTGCGCGAAAATGTCGAGGATGACCTGCGTCCGGTCGAGCACCTTCAAATCGGTGAAATCCGCGATGCTTCTCACCTGGGCCGGCGACAGGTTCAGATCGAAAATGATCACCTCAGCCCCCACCTGCATTGCCTTGACGACCGTCTCCTGCAGCTTTCCCCTTCCCATCACGAACCGCGGGTCAGTCGGGCGCCGCTGTACCACCCGGTGCACCGTTACCAGCCCCGCGCTCCGCGCTAGCTCGTGCAACTCGCCCAACGAATCTTCCGCCGCCGGCACGGCGTCGTTGCCCACATGCACCAGGACGGCCCGGTCGCGCGTGTCCCCCGCCAGGCGCGGCCGCCGCACCCGCTCGATTTCATCTTCAATGGCGC
>JAPLKX010000299.1 GCA_026387845.1 Candidatus Hydrogenedentota bacterium
AACAAGGGGTGTGGGCGGGCATCATGTGTGGGACCGCCGGTACCTGTATGTCCTGGTGGTGGGAAGCAATACATGAAAGAAAACTACATGCAATCTGGAAATCCGTCGCCGGGTTCATTCAAGGCACGGGGTTCGGCTCACCCGGTTGGCGGCCCCTCCCGCTGCCCCCGTCCGGCTCCCTCGCCGCCTACGCCATGACCGACGGGAAAACCACGCTCCTTTGGCTGCTCGACAAACGCTACGAATACCCCAATAACGCCACCGCCGAAGCCCAACCGTTCCCCCCGGCAACCAACTTCACGCTCCCCCTGCCCGACGGCCCCTATCACATCACCTGGTATGACACCGCCGCCGGAAAAACCCTCGCCACCCAAACCGCCCAAGCAGCCCAAGCAACCCTCACCAGCCAACTCCCGCCGTTCAAAGAAGACATAGCCGCAAAAATCTCCCCCAAAGCCCCGTAACCAGGCCCAGCACCCCCCTCCAGCCCTGATGCAGACCGCGGTAGGTCCGAATTCCGAATCGGACTGGACATCCCACCGGACCGGTCCCATTCGGAGGACCTACGTTTTCGCCCGTTGGTTTTCATCGTGTACGGGGGGAGGCAAAGCCTCACGAAAAACTGTACCTCTTATTCCGCCGTTCAGCCCGCCGCCGTTCCTCTCCTCGCTCCGCCCTGCCTCCCCACCTCGCTTTTCCCCCAAACCCTTTTTCGCCATTTTATACTTCGCCTGTTGGGACGCCCCCTTTCACGCTTTAGCGCGCGTTGTGGGGGGTGTCCCATTTTCGCCGCCTGCCCGTCCGTGACAATCCACAATTGGCCCGCACCCCATTTCAGAACCCTTCCATACTTAAGCTGGTACAGCCTTTAACCTTATACTGTGCAAGTTATGAAGAGGGCGGGGCTGTCCCCGGGTGCGGCCTTTTGATCGTTCTTGATGCGGAGGGGCTGAGAGTGCTATATCTACCGCAAGGTGAATCGCGGTTTGAAGCGGAAGGGCGCCACAACGGCAGCAATTGCTGCAACGGAGTGATCGGTTCATTATGAACAGGTACGGCCATGGGCTACTCAAGGGCATCTTGGCGCTGGCAGTTGCGGTGACTCTGGCCGTTTCCGTTCACGCTCAATACCAGACACCCACCAGCCCGCGCGGCACCACCGGGATGGGCTCGTCCCGAACCCAGCGCACCCTCGGAAGCCTCCGGGGCAATCGCCAGGGCCAGCAAGATGAGACCGGCAAACCGCCTAGCTTGAGCGAGCGGTTGCGAGGTCTACGTGAAAAGAGGGAAAAGGGCGCAGCACAAGGCGAGGGAGCCGCCCAAAAAGGGGCGGCACAGCCAAAGGAAAAAGCCGAAAAAACCCCGCCCGGCGCTCGAGCCGCCAAGCCGGCCGGCGCCGGGCCAACCGTCATCGCCCCAGGAGCGGCCGGTGCAGGCGCCGCAGGCGCAGGAGCCGGCGCCGGTATACGGACATCCGGGGCAGCCGCCAAACCCGGCCTACCCGCCGCACCCGGCGCGGGAGGCGTCCGTATTGTCGGCCCGCCCACGTACGATCCGCTGCTGCAGCGCGACTTGAAATACGAGCCGGTGCCGGAGATCCCCAACCCGCCCGAGATGACGTTGAACGGCCCCATGGCCGTGGGCGATTTCCTCGAGACACTTCAGCAGGCCACGGAATGGAACGTCGTCGTGACCGAGCCGGCCCGCGCGACCATGCTCAATTTCTGGATAGCCGGCGTCACGCCCGGCCAGGCACTCCAAGTCCTGCAGTTCCACGATATCTGGTACGAATACAACTCCGAAACCAAGTACCTCACCGTAATGACCAAACAGGAGTACCTCGAGAAGAAGTTCGGCGAACCCAAAGAACACGAGTTCATCGTCCAGCACGCCAACGTCGATTACATCGAGTCGGCGCTCCAATCGCTGATGTCGCCGATCGGCCGCATGATGGTCGACCCGCGCACAAACCACCTCTTTATATGGGACCGCCAGGAAAACCTCGACCGGATGCAGGTCGCCATGGACGAACTGGACGTGACACTCCCCGAAGAACAGTTCCAGGTCACCCACGCCAACATCGCCGACATCGAAGCCATCATCAACTCCTACATCTCGCCCGGCGGCTCCATGATTACCGACCCACGGACCGGCCGGATCGTCGTCAAAGACCTCCAAGACAACCTCAACCAGATGCGGGTCGCCACCGAACGGTTTGACATCCCGCTCGAGCCGCGCGTCTATCAAGTCAAGTACATGAACGCCGACGCCCTCGTCGAGAGCATTCAGGCCCTGCTCACCCCCGACCGCGGAATGCTCCAGATGGACCCGCGCACCAACACCATTATCATCACCGACCTCCCCGCCAGGCAGCAACGGATTGGCGAAATCATTGCCACCCTCGACCAGCCGCTCGAAACCCGGACCTGGGTGCTCCAGTACATCGAGCCGGATGCCGTCTCCGAACGGATCGAAAACCTGGTCCCCGAGGAGATGGGCAACATCGTCGTCGACGAGGACGTCCACCAGTTGACCGTCACCGCTACCGCCGACCGGATCAAAGAAATCGACCAGATGGTCCAGATGTGGGACGTCAAACGCCAGCAGGTCCTGATCGAGGCCTACCTGGTCACGCTCGGCAGCAACCTCGCCAGAAGCCTCAACATCAACTGGAGCTTCTTCAGTACCGTCAACGGGGTGCCGGTCGCCTACCGCGTCGGCGCGGGGGCCACCCCCGATTACACCAACCTCGCCGACACCATCACCCTGGGCCAAGTCCCTATCGCCGAACCGCTCCGAAACCGCTTCTCCGGCACACCCCTCCTCAATCTCAATGGCAAGGAGACCATCGACCGGTTCGGCGGCAACAAAATCGCCGCTACGCTCAATTACCTCGACACCAACGGCCAGGTCAGCATTCTGTCGGCGCCCCGCGTCACCGTTCAGGACGGCGCGGAGGCCATGTTCCAAAGCGGCCGCAACGTCCCGTATATAACCTCGACCACCTACGATTACGGCTCGACACGCACCACTCCCAGTCAGACCCAACCCAACCAGAACATCAATTACGGGTACCGCCCCTATAACCGCATCGAGTTCATCGAGGTCGGCACCATCCTCACCGTCATGCCCCGCATTTCCGAAGACAAAAGCATACTACTCGAAATCTCCGCGGAAGACAGCGACGCCACGCCCACCCGCGTCGTCGCCAACGGAGAAGAAAACACCATCCCCGAAAAGACCGTCAGCCTCGCTGAAACCCAAGTCAGGGTCCGTGACGGCCAAACCATCGTCATCGGCGGGTTGCGCCGGGGAAACAGCACCGAAAGCCTGTCCAGATCCGTGCCGCTCCTGTCCGACGTGCCCATCATCGGCCGGCTGTTCCGCTCCCCCGTCAAGAACATCAAGAATGACACCCTCATGATCTTCCTCACCACCACCATCGTCTCCGAGGGCACCCATCCCGAGGCCGAGAAACTCGCCGCGGCCGAAGAGGCGTTCTCCGAAAAACTGCGCAAAGCCGAAAAAGGCCAGCTCGGCCGGCTGTGGGAAAGCGTGACTCACGGCGAGAACGAAATCGGCGTCTCCATTGGCCAGAGCGGCGACATGCACAGCGCCGGACATCGCGTCACCCTCGACGACTTGCGCCGGATCTTCTTCGGCATGAAAAACCCGCTGGCATGCCGCGTCGTGATCCGCGCACATCCCAGGGCGCCCGAGAGCGTTGTCACCGAGGTCACCGAGTTGGCGCTCGAAGTCGGGTTGAAAGTCGAGTTCGACGACCGAGTCGCCCCCTTCGTGCCCGACTATCCGCCCGCCGGCGCGCCTCCCGAAAGACTGCCCAACGCCGTCACACCACTGCCCGAAACACCACCCGGTAAACTCAAAATCCCCGCCCGGGCAGACGAACCACTCGTCATAAAACCATAAACCATTTGGACGAAAACTCCAACCCGTCTGGGACGCCCCCCGGCCGCGCTTCTTAGCGCGCGTTGTGGAGGGTGTCCCTCTTTTCGCCCGTACCCCGCCCCTGTCCGTCGGTGTCAATCCGCAATCCGAAATCCGCAATACCCCAAACCCCATACCCGATTTAGGTTGCGGCTACGCCGCGCCGTGATCTCCGTGTCCTCCGTGGTCAAATTCCGTCAAACCACGGAGGCACGGAGATCACGGAGAAAAGCGCCACGTCTGGGGTTGCGGCCCCCGCCGCGCTAGGTTCGTCCGTGCTGGTCCGTGTTCGTCCGTGTCGTCGCGCCGATTAAACAAAGAAAAGACCACAATGCCGAAACATTGTGGCCTTGTTGATGCCTATAATCAGGAGGTCTTCACGGCCTTGGTGAATTTGCCCGCCTTGATATACTTGACGCAAACACGGACACGGCGGACCGTCCCGTTTTCATCCACGATCCGGATCCGCTGGAGGTTGGGCTTGATGCGCCGTTTGGTGATGCCCGTGATCTTTTTGCCGACGCCGCCTTCCCGCTTGGCCTTGCCTCGGCGGACGACCTTGTTGCCGACTCGGGGCTTTTTGCCGCTGTACTCGCACTGGAACGACATGCTACTCTCCTCGGTCGCGCGCGCGAACGCACTTTAGCGCGCGCCTACGCGCTTTAGCGCGCCTACGCGCTTTAGCGCGCGCCTTGGGTGAGGACTCTGTACAATGATATACTTTTGAAACAACCGTGAGAGTCTACCATATGACGGATCCGATTTCAAGGCGAGATCCCCCCAACATGGCCCCGTGCGCCGCGATATGGGTTGCTTGCGCCGTCGCCGCTATCATTTTCGCGGGTTGCGCGCGGCTGGGGGAACGGGTCGAATTCGCCGGTTCCACGCATGGCGCGCCACGCCCCGCAGAAATTCTGGCCGCGCTGGCCGCCAATGACGAGGCCGTGCAGAGTTTCCGGGCCGCGGGAAGTTTCAAGCTCGAGTCGCCCGAGTTCGAGGCCGTGAAAGTGTTCAAGGACGGCGGCATCGCGTTCCGCCGGCCCGCCGACCTCAGCGTGAGAGGCCGCAACGCGCTCGGCATGGAAATGTTCCGCCTCACCAGCGTGGGCAGCGAGTTCCTCATCGATTTCCCTGCCAGCCATGACAAACCCTACTACCGTGTCGAAGGCGAGCAGTTTGCCAGCGTCCCGTTCAGCGTCAGCCCATCCGACATCGCCCGCGAAATGTTCCTGCCCGAAAACTGGAATGAACTGAAGAAGCGCGAGGTTCGATTGCTCGAGTACAACCCCCAAACCCAAACCGCCGTTCTCGAAATCGGCCCGCGAAACGCCCCACGGCGACGCGTTACCGTGATGGGGCCGCCGTGGGTGGTTGTCAAAAACGAGCGCATGGAAGCCGGGCAGGCGGTCGCGGTCACCACCAAAAGCGATTACAGAGACGAGGCCGGCATCCGGTTTCCCGCCTTCATCGACGCCTGGTTCCCCGGCGAACAGACCCGCCTCACCTTCGAGATGCGCAAGATCTCGATAAACGTCGAAATCGACAAGCCGCTGTTCGACATCAAGGCGCGCGCGCGCTCCGTGGGCATCTACCTCCAATGACGCAAGACCCCATCCCGCTCACGGATCTCTTGCCTGGCGAAATCGCCGCCGCGCTCGGCCTCAAGCCGTTCCAAGGCAACCAGATTTTCCGATGGCTCCACCAGAAACGCCTGTGCGATTTCGACGCCATGACCAACCTGGCCAAACCGCTCCGCGAAACCCTCCGCGCCAGGTGCATCCCGTGCCAGATTGAACCGGTAAAAACCTCCGACAGCCCCGGCGGAACTCGCAAGGTCCTGTTCCGGCTGCGCGACGGCGAGACGATCGAGAGCGTCTTGTTGCGCGACCGGGACAGAGTCACCCTCTGCCTGTCGACGCAGGTGGGCTGCCCGATCAAGTGCCTGTTCTGCGCCACCGGCCAGGGCGGGTTCGCCCGAAACCTCACGCCCGGCGAGATTGTCGAACAGGCCTTGCGCCTTCTCGAAAACGAAGACCTCGAAGGACGAACGCCCAACATCGTCTACATGGGGATGGGCGAACCGTTCCGCAACTATGACGCCGTCGCAAAAAGCATCCGGCTCCTGATGTGCCCGGAAGGCCTCGGGATCGGCGCGCGCCGAATCACCATATCTACCGCGGGCGACATCCCCGGCATCCGGCGGTTCGCCGGCGAGCCGTGGCAGGTCCGCCTGGCCGTATCGCTTCATGCGGCCAACGACGACCTCAGATCGAAGCTTGTTCCGCTCAACCGCAAGTACGGCCTTCGCACCCTGATGGCGACCGTCCGCGACTATGCGAAAGCGACCGGCCGCCAGGTCAGCTTCGAGTACGTCCTGCTGCACGGCGTCAACGACTCGCCAGCCCAAGCCCGCGAACTCGCTGGCCTGATCCGCGGCCTGGATGCGGTCGTCAACCTGATCGCGTACAATACGGTCGCCGGCGCAGAGTTTTCCGCACCGCCCACGGCCGTTTGCGAGACGTTCAAGAAGGCGCTGCTGGATTCCGGCGTAAAAGCCACGCTCAGACAGGAACGGGGCGGCGACATCAACGCCGCCTGCGGTCAACTAAGGAGAGCATCAAAGAACAACGAAAAAGCGAAAAACGGGGACTGACTCGCTTTTGCCCGGCAGTTTGGGCAAAAGCGTGTCTGTCCCCGCTTTTCGCGCGCCTTATGGAGGTCCAAATGAGAAAGCTGTTGTGTGTCGGGCTGCTGGTTTTGCTTTGCGGGGCGGCTGGCGCCGCGCCCAAAAACATCATCGTGATGATCGCCGACGGCTGGGGATTTGAACAGAAGGCCGCCGCCGAATTCTATGACAACGGCGGCGAATCCAAGTTTTTCGACTGGATGACCCCGCTCGCCATGAGCACCTATTCGGCCACCGGGACCGGTTACGACCCGGCTTTGGCGTGGTCGGATTTCGCCTACGTGAAGAACCGGCCAACCGATTCCGCCGCATCCGCCACCGCCCTCTCGACAGGTGTCAGAACCAAGAACGGCATGATCGGCGTCGACCCCGACGGAAAACCCCTCCGCCACATCTATCAGGCCGCCGAAGACAAGGGCAAATCGACCGGCCTGGTCACGTCGGTCCTGCTCGCCCACGCCACCCCCGCGGGATTCAGCGCACACGACTCAAAACGCGGCAATTACGAAGCCATCAGCCAACAAATGATCACCGAGACGCCGATCGACGTCATCATGGGCGCCGGCCACCCCGAATACGACGGCAGCGGCAAAAAACTTACCCCCGATAAAACGAACGACAAGCAATACCAGGTCGTCGGCGGAAAAACAATCTGGGACGGGCTCAAGAAATCTTCCGTGGGCGCCGACGCCGACGCCGACGGCTCGCCCGATCCCTGGGCCCTCATCGAAACGCGCGATCAGTTCCAGGCCCTGGGCGCCGGCGATACGCCCAAGCGCGTGCTCGGAGTGGCTGAAGTCGATACCACCTTGCAGCAGGAACGCGGCGGCGACAAAAAAGCCGGCCCATTCCAGGAGCCCCTCACCGAAACCGTCCCCACACTCGCCGAAATGGTTCGCGGCGCACTCAACGTCCTCGACAATGATCCCGACGGCCTCTTCCTCATGGTGGAAGGCGGCGCCGTCGATTGGGCCGGCCACGACAGCCAGTCCGGAAGAAACATCGAAGAACAACTCGCGTTCCGCGACGCCGTTGCCGTCGTAAAAGAATGGGTCGAGAAAAACTCTTCCTGGGACGACACGCTATTGGTCGTCACAGCAGACCACGAAACCGGCTACCTGACCGGCCCGGCAAATGAGGCCGAGTGGGCGCCCGTCGAGAACAAAGGAAAAGGCCAGTTGCCCGGCATGAAATGGAACAGCGGCGAGCACACCAACAGCCTCGTTCCCCTGTTCGTCAAAGGCGCCGACTCAGAGGCCATCGTAGCGAAAGCCGTCTCCGAAGACCCCAAACGCGGCAAATATCTCCACTCAACCGAACTGAGCCAGACGTTACATCAGCTCTGGAAATAAAAGCGAAAAACGGGGACTGGCTCGCTTTCTTCGGCAGTTTGAAGAAAGCGTGCCTGTCCCCGCTTTTCGCGCCCCGCTTTTCGCGGCCGATTATTCGGTTTGTCCACGATGTCCACAATGTCCACCGTGTCCACTCCGTCCACTCCGCCCACTATTTCCCCGGCGCCTTGTAATCCACCACCAGCACCTTGTCCAGCACCGGCCCGAGGCTCGATGCAAATTCTTTGTGCGACGGATGAACAATGTACGCGTCCCGGTCCGCCTCATTGGCAAACGTCACCAGGAAACAATGCGTAAACCCCTGTGACAGGTTCTCCGGGCTCACGTTGGCGCCCCACTCGAACGCTTTAATCTGCTTGATTTTGCCCGGCAACGCGACAAAACCCTGCTCAACCCCCTTGATCTGTTCGGGTGTCGCGGCCTCTTTAAACTTGAACAGCACTACGTGGCGCACAACGGTCTGGTCGGTTTTTTCCTGTGCCATCACGGTTTCCTTTGCGATTACCAGCGTCATTGCGGCTGCAGCAACTGCAGCAACTACGGCGAGTATTACAACGGTCAGATGTCTCATAACAGCGCTCCTTTCTTGTCCGATTCTAGTGCAGGACCGGTTTTCGAAACAAACTCCTGCTATTACGGACTGTTCCAAAGCGTAAGTGTGGCTGGTCACAAGAGAAAGCAGGCAGAATTTCACTCAGGCTGCGCGTTCGAAGGAATTATTGGCTGAATTGTTATGTGGCCCAAGTATGCCACGCCGCTTCCTGCTACGCACACCATATGGCTTCGCGCGGGCCTGCGTCGTAAACAAGGGTTTTGCAGAAAACGCTTTCTTTTTGGGCGAGCTTTTGTTAATATGTATTAACAACAGAGGGAGGACGCGATGAGAAGACAAGATGAGCTGGAAGCGCAACGGGAGGCGTTGTTGAGTCAGCATCCGTCCGGAAAAGGTGCGCCGTAAAGGGCAGAAGGACCCGGTGTTGTTGGGACCTTACCCGCTGTTCGTGCGCCGCGAAGGGAAGCAGTCGGTTGGGCGCCGGCTACGGACGCCGCAGGAAGTGGCCCGGGTACGCGAGGACATTGCCGCCTACGATCGGTTTATGGCGCTGTGCAAGGAGTTTGTGCAGGCCACGGAAGAATTGGCCGATGTGGAGCGGGCGCAGGCGGCCGAAGATGGGATAAAAAAAGGGCTCAAGTCGCGGTCGAGCAGAGCGCGGAAGTCGCGCGGCTAGTGGCAGCGGTGGCGCGGGAGGGGCGGGTGGATCTGGAGGCGGTGGAACAGGCGTTGCGGACGGCCGTTTTGGAGGCGGGTGCCCGGGTTCTGGAACGGTTGCTGGAGTCCGTCGGCGTGGGACGCCGCGACACGAAGGTGTTTTGTCCGCGTTGTGCCGCGGCCATGGAAAGCCGCGGAACGTGTGCGAAGAACCTGTTGAGCGTCCTGGGCTGGGTGCGGTTCTCCCGAAGCCGGTACGTTTGCCCGCGTTGCCAGGCGGCGCGCTTTCCGGGAGACGAGGCGTTGGGGATGGTAAATACGTCTCGCTCGCCCGGAGTGCAGCGGCTTGAGGCACGGTTCGGCGCCAAGGAGACGTTTAAGGAAGTGGCGGACGATTTGGGCTTGGCTGCCGGCATCGCGGTGAGCGCAAAGGACGCCGAACGGGTGGCCGAAGAAATCGGACATGCGGTCGAACAGTGGGTGCAGCGCGAATGCGCCGAACAACGGCGTGCCGACCCTGTCTTGCCCGACGGGCCGCCGGTCGAAACCCTCTATGTGGAGTTTGACGGGACAGGTATTCCCATGGTGCCCGCGGAATTGGCGGGCCGCAAGGGAAAACAGCCCGACGGCAGCGCCAAGACGCGCGAGGTCAAGCTGGGTTGCGTGTTTACCCAGATCGCATGCGATGACGCCGGCCGCCCCATACGCGACCCCGCTTCGACCACCTTCGTGGGAGCCATCGAGAGCGCCGAGCAGTTTGGCTGGCGCATCTACGGCGAGGCGCGCAGACGAGGCATGGGCGGAGCCGGGCAGGTGGTTACGATTACAGACGGCGCCGAATGGGCGAGAAATCTCGCCGTCACCCATTTCCCCCACGCCGAGCACATCGTCGACTTCTACCATGCGGCCGAACACGTGACCCGGCTCGTCAAACTCCTGTACGAACGCAATCCCAAGTTCATTGACGCCCAGCGCGAACGATGGACGACAGACCTTTACGAAGGACGCGTCCAAAACGTTATCGCCCAAGCCTCCGCACTGCTGCCCAAGCCGCGCGACGTCATGAAAGACGCCCGAAAAGAAATTGCCTACCTCGCCAAAAACAAAGACCGCATGAAATACGACCAATACCGCGCACGGCGACTGTTCATCGGTTCGGGTGTGATTGAGGCCGGATGCAAACACCTCATCGGTCATCGGCTAAAACAATCCGGCATGGAGTGGACACTAAGAGGAGCCAACGCCATCATCGCGCTGCGATGCACCATCTTCTCCAGACGGTTCGAAGACTTCTGGGAACAACGCCTTGCCCCCGCTGGCTAAAAACCCCATTTCCTGACGCAGGCC
>JAPLKX010000282.1 GCA_026387845.1 Candidatus Hydrogenedentota bacterium
GTGCGCGCGTAGAAATCGATGCCGACCTTCAGTATGTCGATGTCGCCGGACTTCAACAATGGCCAGTAAAGCAACCTCTGGTTTTGGGCCATAAACTTGCAGTAGTACCACTCCCGCCCATCGGGATCCGCGCCGCCGTCGCGTGGTTCTTCCGAACGCTCGCGCCGCCCGCCGCCGCGTTGTATCCGCCGATCGACAGCGGCCCCTGCGCCACCGCGTACACCGTCTCGTCGCCGCCCGGCCCGCCCAGGTGCGTTTCGAGCAGCGTGCCCCCCTCGAGGCTCTTGCAGTTGTACAACGAGTCCACGATCACGTCGATCCGCGTGCCTTCCTTTGCAAACGCCGGCAACTCCGCCGTCACCGTCACCACCGCCGCGTTGTCCGATTTCAACTCCCGCAGGTCATCCACGGCAATGCCCAGCCGTTCGAGCACACGCTGCTGCGCAATCACCGCGGCCGGGTTTTTGTCGCCCGTCCCCGCAAGGCCCACCACGATGCCCGTGCCGATCAGCATGTTGCCGCGCGCGCCCTGGATCTCGCACAGGTCTTTTATCCGGGACGCGCCCGCTGTCCCGCATACCAGCGCGGACGCCACCGCAACGCAAACCCATTTCAAGCGTCTTGACACGTGCATCATGACCTCAATACGTCAATACTGCGACACCCAGTCCAGGAACCGCGTAATCAGGCCACGGCGCTGGTTGTTCCACAACGGCCCCCGGCCTTTCAGTTGAATCTGCGCGTTCGCTATCCGGTCAGACTGTATGGTGTTGGCCGGGGTGATGTCCCGGGGCCGGATCACGCCGCTGACGGACAGCCGGTTGTCCTCGCGGTTAATGCCCACGACCCGGTTGCCTTCAATCATCAGGTTGCCGTTTTCGAGCACGGCCGTCACCGTGCACGGGACGGTGGTTTCGAGTTTGCTTTTTCTGCGCGTCTGCCCGCGCGCTTTCATTTCTTTTTCGGCTTCGATCTGCCAGTTGGGCAGGTTTTCCTTTTTCATAAACGTGAACCCATTGGGCCTTTCGCCAACCAGGAACTCATTGGCCGACGCCTCCGCCTGTGATCCCACGTCCGATTCTTTCTTGGTGTTTGTGTCGGAATTGATTGACGAATCCAATTCCTCCATCACGATCACCGTGATTATGTCGCCGGCGCGGTAATCGGCCCGCTTCGCGATCAATGTCTCCCGCGTCGTCGAATTATGCCGAAGCAGCGAGTCACCCCATGCCGGCCCCGTGGCCGCGAGCACGACCACAGCTACACACCAAATCCGATTCATTGGACCACCACGATCCCGTCCGCGCGGACCACCCCTACGAACGGCTGTTTCGAGTTCACGTTCAGGCAAACCACCGGCTCTCCTTCCGCGGCATCCGACTGCGCCTCGGCCTGCGTCTGCACCTCGAGCCCGCCCGACGCCATCTCGACGCCTACCAGTTGCTTGCGCCGCACCAGCACCCGCGGCGCCACCAGCCGCTTCCCAATCACCTGGCCCGGCACGATCGAGTTTCGCGCCGTGAATCTGCCCGCCACCTCCGACGGGTTCTGAAACGAGGGTTCTTTCAGACTTGACAGCAGCCGTGTCTCTTTGGCGACGTCGCCCGGCATGATGATTTTCCCCTGCGCTATCGTAGCGGCCGCCACCACCACGTTCACGTAGGTTTCCACGGTCGCTTTGCATGTCAGGGTTCGTACCGGAGCGCCATCCACCGTTACCGAGCCGCGAAAGCTGCCCTGCCCGACAAACGCATAATCCAGCGACGGCCGCCACGCGAAACCCACCTCGCCTTCCGCGGCGATAATTCCCTGCTGCGGCGGTACGACCTCGACTTCGGTTACCAGCGGGTCCCACGGCATCGACTGCTCGATGTACGACCGCAAGTCGCCCGCGATCATGTCCGGCGTAATTTCCTGGTGCAGCGTTTTCGCCTCGACCGATTTCGCCCCTTTGACCTCGACCTCGAGCCGGTCGTAGCCTGCGTTTCTCAGCCGCGCCACCACCAGCCCCGCGTCAAGCCGTTTGGACGCCCCCGGCTGCGCCGCCGCAACAATCTCGACGTCGCCCAGGGCCGCTGCGCCCGCCCCTTCTATCTCCGCGATCTCGCCCAACCGCACCACCGGCCCTTTTACGTACGCCTCCTCCCGGAAAACGACCACCGCACCCGCCGCCACACTGTTCGCCGGCGCCGCAACGGCCACGGATGCGGCCGCCAGCACAATCAGGCTTAATCCGGCGCAAATCTTTACCATGCCGACCTCACTCGATTATGCCGCCGGATACCGGCGGACGCCGATTTACCGGCGCACGTTGTTGGCCTGCTGCAGCATCTCGTCCGACGCCTGGATCACTTTTGAACTCGCCTCGTAGGCCCGTTGCGCAATGATCAGGTGAATGATTTCCTCGACTACCTGCACGTTCGAGTTCTCCAAAAAACCCTGCTCGATCATGCCGATCCCGTCCAGACCCGGCTGGCCTTCCGTGGGCGGGCCGCTGGCTTGGGTCTCGAGCAGCAGGTTTCGGCCGAGCCGCGCGTCCAGGCCCGCGGTGTTTGGAAACCGCACCAGCGTGAGTGTCCCCAGGTTCTGCGGCGCCGAGCTTCCAGGCACTCTGACCGAAACCGTCCCGTCCGACCCCACCGAGATCTGCTCGAACTCGACCGGGATGTTCATAGCCGGCGTCAGCGGATAGCCGTCGACCGTCATGATCATCCCGTCCTGGTTCATCTTGAACGCCCCATCCCGCGTGTAGGCCGTCGTGCCGTCCGGCAACTCGAGCTGGAAGAACCCGTCGCCTTCGATGACGAGGTCCAGCGGGTTGCCCGTCTGGATCAGATTGCCTCCGGAAAAAACCTTTGCCACCGACGACGGCCGCACCCCGTGGCCTATCTGGATGCCTTCGGGGATGGTTGTCCCGGCGGCGGTTTCGGTTCCGGCCGGCCTCAGGGTTTCGTAAAGGAGATCCTGGAAATTCACCCGGCTCTTCTTGAACCCGGTGGTATTCACGTTCGCCAAGTTGTTCGCGATCGTGTCGATGTTGGTTTGCTGGGCAATCATCCCGGTTGCCGCCGTAAAAAGGGCCCTGTTCATAGCATCTCAGTCCCCGTTAAGTTCAGCCGCCCATCCCGACCTGGTCGATCAGGCGGCCCATCGTCTCGTCAATCGTGTTGATATACTTCTGGTTGGCCTCGTACGCGCGAAGCCCCAGGATCATCGCGATCATCTCGTTGGGCAGGTTCACGTTCGACATCTCGAGCGACTCGTGGAGCACCCGCGTCCTGGTCGCATCCGCGGATCGCGCCATCGCCGCGTCCGATGCCCGGTAAAGCCCCTCGCCCTCACGAGTCAGCATGTGCTCATCCTCGAATTCCACCACCCGAAGCTGCCCCGCCTCCTGCCCGTCCTCGTACACCGCCCCGCCCTCGCTGATCGACAACTTGCCGCCGCCCACGCTCAACGGCGTCCCGCCCGCACCGAGGATCTTATAGCCGTCCGGCGTCGAGAGCTGCCCGGTTGTATCGATCGCCAGGTTGCCGCCCCGCGTGAACCGTTCGCCGCGAGGCGTATCAACCACGAGGAAGCCGGGGCCTTCGAGCGCGACCGTCAGGGGATCGCCGGTGGTCGTGATGGCCCCGCGCTGCGTGTCCGTGAACGTCTCCACGAACAGCGCGCCGCCGCCCGGCACCGATTCGCCCCGCAACACCCCCGGACGCGCCACCCGGTCCAGAAACACGCCGCGAAAACCTTTTTGTACCGGTTCCTGGCGTCGAAATCCGGCGGTTGCCGCATTGCTGATGTTGTTGGCGATTATGGCCTGGCGCTGTTCGATGGCCATCAGGCCCGTCGCCGCCGCATACAACCCTTTCAGCAACGCGTCTCTCCCGTTCCGTGCGCGGGTCTAGATCAACGACCCGCATATCCAAACGCGCCTCTCAGCGCACCTCCAAACGCGCCTCTCGGCGCACCTCCAAACGCGCCTCTCGGCGCGCCAAATCATCAGGTGGCCCGGGTCATTCCCGCGACGGACCCCCGGGCCAACCACTCACGAAGATGGACCTGTATGGGAGACAAGCCCGACGCCTAAAATGCAATGCCTGTGCCAAGTGAGGATTCTGTGCTTAAATCCTTTGACACCAACCCAGTACACATCTCTCCCGTCAAACCAGCGATAACCTGAAATAATGAAAATCTTGCCCCACCCGGAACTTTCTGCTCATTCCCCAGTCCATCCACCTTTATTCGTCCCATAGGTCCTATTCGTCCTGCCCTGTCCTATCTTCTCCTTTGGGTACTCACCGACGGCTGCTGCGACGGCTCGTTCATCTGTATCGACTCCAAACACCTCACCCAGCCTCAAGCTCCGTGATGTTGCGCGCCCTCACACGACGTTGCAGGAGCCGCGCCCTGTTTGAAAAGAATCAATGATTTCCGGCGTTTTTTGGGGCTTCGTTTATTATTTCACAGCAATTTAGTTGAAATTCGGACATTAATGGTGTAAAAAGAGAAGCCTCCTGTTTTTGTAGTAGCTTGAGTAGGACATATGATTTCTAAGACTGGTCTGTACGTCATCAGAGCTCTATCCGAATTGGCCAAACTCCCCCCCGACGCTTGGATGGGCACCGCCACACTTGCCCAAAAAACTGACGCCCCGGTCAATTACCTCGGAAAGCTTCTGCACATCCTGGCGCGGGAACACGTTATCCTGTCGCAAAAAGGGGTGCGGGGCGGCGTACGGCTGGCGCGCCCGCCCCACCAGATCTCGCTGTTCGAAGCCCTTGAACCCTTCGAAAACTTCAGCCGGTGGAACGATTGCCTCCTGGGCAAGCCCACGTGTCCCGACCCCGACCCCTGCGTCCTCAACAAAAAATGGGGGCCCATCCGCGAGCGGGTCCTTCATTTCCTCCAGAGCACCACCGCCGCCAACCTCGTTGACGAAGGCCACAAGTAACCGTTCTGCGTTACCCCGTTGTAATCCCACACGCCCATGTGTAACATGACCCCGGGTACGATCAGCGGGAGAAATCTTATGCGCAAGTTTGTAGCGGTTGCGGCACTCGTGCTCCTGGCATCCACTTCAGTCACCGCGCAGGTAACGCAGATCGAGATCGGCTCGCGGCTCGAACTGTTCGTCGACGGCTATCTCATCGATTCAATGAGCGGCGCGGCCCTCGAGCTTCACCCGCCAACACCCGCCGAGACTGTCTTCACGTTCGACAAACCCTGGGAAGGCCGGTACGTCGGCTACGTCACGGTCATCAAGGACGGCGACCGGCACGACGCCGGCCTCTACCGCCTCTACTACCGTGGGCTGCCAGTGGCCAAGGCCGACGGCTCGAACGCCGAAACCACGTGTTACGCCGAAAGCCGGGATGGCCGGGCCTTCACCCGGCCCAGCCTGGGCATCTTCGAGGTCGAGGGATCCCGCGACAACAACGTCATCCTCTCCGAGGCCGCGCCGTTCTCCCACAACTTCGCCCCATTCCTCGACACCAATCCCGCCGCAACTCCCGAACAGCGTTATAAAGCCGTCGCGGGCACCGAATCAGCCGGCCTCGCGGGCTTTGTTTCGCCGGACGGCATCCATTGGCAGAAGCTCCAGGAAAAGCCCCTCATCACCGACGGCAAATTCGACTCGCAGAACGTCGCGTTCTGGTCGGAATCCGAAGGCTGCTACGTCTGCTATTTCCGGACGTGGTCCGAGGGCGGCTGGAACGGGTACAGGACCGTCAGCCGGTCCACTTCGCCTGATTTCGTCAACTGGTCGCCCACAGTCCAGATGGATTTCGGCGGGACGCCGCCCGAGCACCTCTACACCAACCAGACCCGGCCGTACGTGCGCGCGCCGCACATCTACATCGCCACCGCCGCCCGGTTCATGCCCGGCCGCCGGGTGATCTCGGCGGAGCAGGCCGAACAAATCGGAAGCGAGGACACCTACCAGGGCGATTGTTCCGACACGGTCTTTATGACCAGCCGAGGCGGAAACAAGTACGACAGAACGTTCATGGAAGGGTTCGTCCGGCCGGGGATTGGCGCCTCGAACTGGACCTCCAGAACCAATTACCCCACGTATGGCATTGTTGAGACCGGGCCCGAAGAACTGTCAATGTATGTCCAGCGCCATTACGGTCAGCCCACCCACCATCTCCAGCGGCTCACGTTGCGCACCGACGGGTTTGTCTCGGTCAACGCGCCGTATTCCGGCGGTGAGATGATTACGAAACCCGTAAGTTTCTCCGGCGCCCGGCTCGTTATCAACTACTCGACTTCCGCCGCCGGCGACATCCGGGTCGAACTCCTGGATAAAGACGCCAAAGCCATCCCCGGCTACGCCCTCGAAGACGCCGACACGATCATCGGCGATGAAATCGAGCGCCCCGTATCCTGGAAAGGAAAAACCAACCTCCCCCAAGGCCCCCTCCGACTCCGGTTCGTCATGAAAGATGCCGACCTCTACTCAATTCGCTTTTTGTAGCTCAGATCCGTCCGATCCGTCCGATCCGTCCGATAGGTCCTCTTACTTCTGGCCAGCGCCCCTGCCGCAAGCATCAGCGCCGCCAGGTCACCCAATCCCGGCAAAGCGTTCTGCTCTTTGAACAGCGGGCTATAGCAGCCGCTCTTCACCCCATCGAGATCTCCGAACCAGATGGGCGACGATATAGCCTCATCATTCCGTCCGTTCGCGTCGCTGTCGTCGGCTTGTCTTACAATAACGTAGTAGTAGGCATCCTCGGTCGACGCGTCTTCGAACACCTCAAAAACATCGCCGCCGGTCACGTTGCGCGACTCGATCAACTGCCCGTTCCGGTACAGCCGCACCTCCGCGAAGTCCTCCCCGTCACGGTCATACGCCCGTACATCGAACACCCGCGCCTCCCCCTCCAGCATCGACCCCATCGGGTAGCCGCCGCACCGGAAATCCAGGCAGAGGTTGTCATCCTCGGTGGCGTAGAACCGCCGGTTCATGTACGCATCGGCGACCGCCTCGCGCGTCAGTTCCGTGGCAAGCACGCCGGTCCTGAACCGGCCCATCCGGCCCCAGTCGGTGCGGTGGTTGTCCTCGCCGCCCAAGGGCGCCACGCGCCAGCCTTTCAGGTTGGCCAGGTCCAGGTAGCTTTCCGGCCCATCCCAGTTGCCCTGGTAATAGTACACGTCAAACCCTTCACGCCCGTTCCAGCACTCAACGCCAACTATCTGGCTGACCGCCTGCTCGAACAGCCGGAAATGAAGTAAGTCGGCTATTATGAAACTGAAATAGCCGGGGTGGTTAAACTCGGCGAACGAATCCGGCCGATCCGCCAACCAATCGTACAATTGAACCAACCGGAACGACGAAAGGCAGTCCGTGTAGTCTTCGCTGTTCACGACCGTCACGTGGCCGTACAACAACAGCAGTTCGCCGTGGTCCGTCAGTGCGAAGAAGTCGAGGCCCGCCGCACGCGCCGCCGCATACGCCTGGTCCGGCGTTCCTCTCCCGTCTGACAATTCGCAGTGGGCGTGAAGATAGCCGAAGTAGGTGTTGTACGCGACTCCCGGCTCGCTCTTCACCGCCGCCGGTCTCGCGGATGACTTGGCAAGCCCCGCCGCCTCGTCCGCCCGCGGCGGCGTGTTTAGAAGCGCCGCCGCCAATTCCTTGGTTTGCACCGAGGGCTGCGGCCGCAAGCTTTTGCGCGCAACAAACTCCGCGCACATCTCCCACGTGATGGCGGGTTCCTTTCCCCGAATGGCAAACGACAACAGGTCGCTGGATTTCAGGTTGAGTTCCGCCCACATCCCGAGCAGCGTGTGAAACTCATCGGCGTCGGGCGCGCGCCCCTGCGCCCATTCGTAGGCCAGCACGATCTGCTCGGGTACATCCACCGATTTCTCGTACGCGCCGTACCCGCGCGCCGAATCCAGCGATGTGATCACCTCCTCGATCTCCCGCCGTATCATCGCCTGGTCCATCCCCGCCGAGGCTACAAGCACTGCCAATCCCACCATCCAACTCGCAACAGCCATTTCATGTCTCCACGCGTTCTGAGCACACAGCATACACCCCCAAAACCTTTATGAGAAGCCCCCCAAAGGTCCGATCCGTCTGATCCGTCTGATCCGTCGGATCTTTCCTATTTCCGTTATGGCCGCTTCTGCCTCACGTCCTCGTTCACGATCCCCCCGTCATGCGTCACCAGGCAGTTCTTGATGATTTCATTTTCGAGATCCAGTTCGATGATTTTCTGCTCCCGGTTCCAGAACGTGTCGATGAAGTTCGCAAGGTTCGCACTGTACATCTGGCTGGCGTGCGCAGACACTTTTGCCGGCAGGCTCCCCAGCCCGATCACGCGGACTCCGTCCACCATCACCTCCTTATCCAGTTCCGCGCCCTCGACGTTTCCCCCGCTCTCGATGGCCAGATCGACGATCACGCTGCCCGGCCGCATCCCCGCCATCATTTCCCGCGTAACTATGCGCGGCGCTTCCTTTCCGAACACCAGCGCCGTCGCGATCACCACGTCCGACTGCGCGCAAACACCCGCCAGCGCCTGCCGCTGTCTTTCAAGCTGCTCGGGGGTCAAGCCCTTCTCATACGTGTCCCGCGGCTGGATGTCTCCCAGATCGATCTCGATAAACCTCGCACCAAGCGACTGCACCTGCTGCGCAACCACCGCCCGCGTGTCATACGCGGCCACGCGCGCACCCAGCCGTTTTGCCGTCGCGATCGCCTGAAGCCCGGCAATCCCGGCGCCTATCACGAACACTCGCGCCGGCGCGATCGTGCCCGCCGGCGTAATCAACATCGGGAAAATCTTGTTCAGCCGTTCCGCGGCCAGGATCACCGCCACGTACCCCGCCAGGTTCGCCTGCCCGCTCAGCGCATCCATCCCCTGCGCCGCCATGTTCCGCGGGATCAAATCCACGCTCACCGCGCTCACGTGCTGGGCCGCCAGCGCATCCACCAGCGCCGTTTCCCGAAACGGGTCCAGAAAACTGATGTGGATGCAGCCGCTTTTCAGCCGCGGAACCTCCTCGAGCGGCGGCTTCCGCACTCTAACCACCACGTCCGCCTCCTCCAACGCCGAACCCCGGTCTTCCGCCAGCCGCGCCCCCGCACCCACATAATCCGAATCACGATGCCCCGCGCCAAGCCCCAAACCCGGTTCCACCGCCACCTCCAGGCCCATCCGAACCAGCCGCTCTACCGTCGGCGGCACAAGCGCCGCCCGCGTCTCTCCCGGATGTGTCTCCTTTGGAACGAAAAGCAACATAGAGGCCTCAGCGCACCAACAGCGCCCGTATCAGAAAAAAACAGCGAGACATCTAAACGAATTCCCCAAAAGTTCCCAACCGTTGGGACGCCCCCCGGCTTTTGTGGGGGGTGTCCCACTTTGCGGTACTCACGTAATCAGGCTTTTTGGAGTGCGGCAGCTTGCTGCCGCTTTTTCGGCGGAACAGGCCTGTTAACAAATGCAACATGGTTTACAAGGAAAGGCTTGTACTGGGAAAAAAGCGGCAGCAAGCTGCCGCACTCCAAAAAGCACGTGGTGTGAAGACTACAGGTTCGGGCAGGAACCGCGGCTGGCGCACGACTCGCAACTGGGCGGCAAGGCGCCGGTGGTACGCGTCGGGCCCATTTTTGGCAGGATGGCGCTGGCCTGTTTGACCAGCGTTTGTTTTCCACAATGAGGGCAGGGCGGCGTGTCGGACGAACGAACCAGCAGTTCGCTCGATTTCCGGCAACTCTCGCAAATGTACGTGAACAACGGCATCGATTTACTCCGGGGAAAAGCAGATTTTTGATTATACCAGAAGTAAACCGCCTTTAATTTCCGGCCGCCCATACAACCGCGTTGCGCATGATCTGCTGGACGTTCTTGTCGTAGAAAACCGGGTTGGTTTCGTGCCCGGCCTGAAAATAAAACATCCGGCCGTTACCGATCGTCCAGCACAGGCCCACCCGCGACGGGTCCCTCCCGCCGTCTTTCAGCGTGTGCACCCCTTCAAACACAACCGCCTCCGGTTCCGGCACGGCATACGGCTCGCTGTACCGCTCCTCATGCGCCACAATGAAATTCGATACGCCTTTCGCAATCGGATGATCCGGCTGGGTCACGGTGACTTCCAGCGTCTTCGCATCGGCCACATACGCGCCCCACGAGCACTCCGTACCCATCAGCGCCTTGTTCGGTTTCGCGAAATGCGACGAATGAAGCGCGATGAAACCCATCCCGTCCTCTTTCACCCGCTTCACAATTTTCGCCACCAACTCGTCCTTCACCATATTGTGCTTCTTATGCCCCCACCAGATCAGGACGTCCGCCCGCTCGAGCAGGTCGTCCGGCAATCCCTGGTCCGGCTGCGAAATATCCGCCGTCACCACTTCCCACCCGTCGAGCGACTGCAGGCCCTCCGCGATCGCAGCGTTAATGTCGTTTGGGTAGACATTCTTCGGCGCGGTCCGTTCCGACCATACCACCACGCACTTCTTATTGTCGTCGCCGCTTTTTAATTTCGCGCCCCCCACGGCCACCACCGTTACACACGACGTCAGCATCACCGACGCCGCCAAAACTAAAACCGCCAACAATCCCAGCTTCCTGCCTGCTTTCATCTCAGTAAAACCTCCCATGCCTCATACCGCGGCAACAGGATGATAAGCGAAGCCCCAATCAAACACAAGCCAGTGTAGTCTCTCTTTGTCCGTTCGATCTGACCGATCCGACCGATCCGTCCGATCTCCATTACTTTGGCCGGGCTTGATCCGCGCCGTCACGTCGACGTCAATCCGCAATAGGCCTGTCTGGTATACTTGAATGTTATGTCCGATCAGCCGACAGTCACATCCTCCGAGCGCATCGAACTCGCCGAGAAACCCTCGAGGCGGAAGAGCCCCGAGGAGTTCCTCGAGTCGTTTGACCTGTCGACGGTCCCGTCGGCGCCCGGCTGCTACATCATGTACGACGAAAAAGGCCGGCCCATCTACGTCGGCAAGGCGATAAATCTCCGCGCCCGCGTCCGCACGTACATTACCGAGCGCGACTCGCGGTACAGCGTCAAGTTCCTGATGCGGCGCGTCGCCAACATCGAGTTCCTCGTCACCAC
>JAPLKX010000763.1 GCA_026387845.1 Candidatus Hydrogenedentota bacterium
CGGGCGTCCTGGCCCGGGCCGCCCGTTCCATCACGGGGATATTGCTGCTGCTTCTGATTCCCGCGGTCATCCTGGGCGCCGTGATCGTGGGCACCCATGCCCAAACCGGGTACATGCCCAACGAAGCCGTATAGATGCCCGCCGAAAACAGGATCGCGCAAAATAGCAGCGGGCGCCGCAACAACGCCCTAGCCAGGTCACCTTCTACTGCTGCGCCCGACCCGCCCGCAACCATCGCACAGCCCCCGATTCTTATCTGGCTGCCTACTCTAACAGCGAAGCGTAATAAGTGCAAGACCGCGGGACCACCATATAGGTCCTATCATGCCTGTCTGTCCACAGGCTTTCCAGGTACGCCGCGCCCACAAAACTAAAGCGGCGGCCGGGATTCTTGGGGAATCCCAGCCGCCGCATACATGGCAAAGCGCGGTTGCCTGCCGGCGTCGCAACTACAGGATCGTCTGAACCGCGTTGACGAACGCCATATACCGGTTCACCGGCCATTCCGTCGGGTACTTCAGGAATTCGACGTGGCCATCCAGATACAGCACGTTGCAGCCGCCCGGCACGTGGTTGACTGTGGCGACGTCGAGCATGTCAATGAAGTCCAAGGTGACACAGATTTCACTTTGCGCCTTCGCCGACGCCGCGGGATTGTTGATGTCGGTGATCAGGAACCGCTCGATACCCTCCCGCAGTCGGTAAATGACGGCCTCGCCTTCCCCGCCGGAAAACGTCACCGGAATATCGCCGTCGGTTCCGGGGATGTTGGAATCATCGTTCAGAACGTTGAACATGGCGCTCATCATGTCGAAAAACATGAAGTTGTTGCTGATGACCCAGCTCAGCGAATCTTCCAGCGACATGGCAGCGAGGTCGGGCAGGCCAACCGTTACGCCGTTCATAACCGTGTTATGCGCGAAATACAGGTAACTGGCGTTGCCGGTTCCGATCTCGCAACCGTAGAAGTCCGTGTTCGGGACGCCGGTCGTCGGCGCCATCGTGCCCCCACGATCAATGCACACCATCGAAAGCTCGTCGGCGTCGGTGAAAAATTCCTCGACGGGCGCCGCAGTACTATCTGACGGGCAGATCAATAACGCCGGGTCGTTCAGGTATTCCGGATAGACAGTTGTGCCGTCTATATTGAAGTCCATATCCCAGTCGCCTTCACAGTTGAAGCCTTTCATGGGCGGCCATTTCTGACCTTTGCTCTCGTTGCTGTACATCTTGCAGACGAGGCCCAACTGCTTGAGGTTGTTGGCGCAACTGGCCCGCCGCGCCGACTCCCGCGCCCGTGCCAGCGCCGGCAACAGGATCGCCGCAAGGATTCCAATAATGGCTATCACAACAAGCAGTTCTATGAGTGTAAATCCCTTTTTCATAATACTAACCCTGCCCTTCTGTTAGAATCCCTTGTTAGCAAATTCTCGCATGAATTCTGTCGTTCCCTCCCCTCCTTTTTCTGTTCTCCATCTGATTTCCCGATACTATCGCAAACCAATCTTACATAGCACAGGAAGATACGTCAATAGAAAACTTGGCGAAAATTCGTTTTTCGGACTCCCGAATACCTGCCGCACTTGGCGGCGCAGGACATCGTCCCCATCGCCTCCGCGCTAAAAAAACCACCGGGAGCATGGTTGTATTCCTGGCCGAGATCCGTGCTCACCCAGTCAGTCATCACCGGGATCTCGCTTTGAGCCTGGGCGCTGGCGGCGGGGTTGTTGATGTCGGTGATCGTGAACCGCTCGACACCTTCACGCATCCGGTACATGGTCACTTCGCCCACCGACGCATCGAATTTGAAATCGCTGTCGTTCCAGTTGCCCTTCGCGTCTGCGGCATCCGGTGTCAGACCAATGGCGGTGTAAAGCGGCATAAACATCGAGATAAGGTCGAGGTTGTTGCTCGTCAGCCACGATGTCATTTCAGCCACAGTGCCAGCCGGAACGTCCTCCACGCCTGTCGTCATGCCATCCATCACCGTGTTCCAGGCAAGGTATAGGTAGGAACACGTGCCATCATCAACTTCGCACGGATAGAACTCCTGGTTGGGATTGCCCACGGTTGGGCACTGATCACCGGCACGGCTGCAGAAAACAGTCACCAAGAGATCGGCTTCGTTGAACACCTCAGCAACATCGTTTCCCGTTGTCGCCGACGGGCAAAGCAGAATTGCAGGATCTGTCAGATATTCTGGGAAAATGGACATTATGTCTGGCACGAACTCCCCAGAAATTTCGGCACAATCGTACAGCTTTGTTGGCGGGAACTTCTGGCCCTTGCTCTCGTTGTCGTACATCTTGCAAACGAGGCCGAACTGTTTGAGGTTATTGGCGCAACTGGCCCTGCGTGCTGCCTCCCGCGCCCTCGCAAGCGCCGGCAACAGAATGGCCGCCAAAATACCAATGATTGCTATTACAACCAGCAATTCGATTAACGTAAACCCTTTCTTCATGATTCTGACCCTCCCTAAGTTATAGGTCCATTGTCAACATACAGAAACAACAGAAGCAAAAACTATATACTTCCGCCTCCCTTCTCGGGGCGTTGCTCACACTTCCCCTTCTCTTTTGTAAGTTATTCTTGCACAGCGCAGTTAATCTGTCAACAGGAATTTTGGGGGGATAAGGCACTTTTTACAGCACTGTGCTATTGGCAGACATCCTCCTTGCTACAAGGACATCCTCCTTGCCACAAGGACATCCTCCTTGCCACAACACGCTCTTCAAATCCGCAAAACCTTGCTACAAAGTGCCTTAACCGGGCCGCCTCCACCCCAAGCAGGCCACATTCAGGGAACTTGAGGCCTCATAACACTTGAGGCCGGGCCTGCGTCAGGAAATGGGGTTTTTAGCCAGCGGGGGCAAGGCGTTGTTCCCAGAAGTCTTCGAACCGTCTGGAGAAGATGGTGCATCGCAGCGCGATGATGGCGTTGGCTCCTCT
>JAPLKX010000731.1 GCA_026387845.1 Candidatus Hydrogenedentota bacterium
ATCCGGCTCCGGTCTACCCGTATGGAAATCGTTATCGGATCAAGCGGGCCGTCGCTCACGCAACCCGTATTGCCGTTCGTGCACGATTGCGGCAAAATCCACGGGTCAAGAGACATTACAGAAAGCGGGTTCATCTCACGCGCCGTCGCGTTTTTCGTCACCGAAATCTGGCGCGTTAAAACGCCCGAGCCAAAATCCAACTGCGTCGGTGAGACCGTCAGCTCGACTTGCGTATCTTCATACTGCGGGCAACCAACAAGGCTGACGCTGACGAATACCAATACGGTCAAGCTGAAAAGGCACTTGCGGGCGCGAAACATGCTACCCCTCCTCGAATACGCCGGACACACATCCTTCTTCCCCGACCCGGGAGATCGTAGGACCATCATGCCAGTTTCAATCAAAAGAGTCAATAGATTATTGATCGCTAAGTGGTTAGTTTCAGCCAGTTATAGCTGAACCGATAAGTTATCTGTGCGAAAAATGATCCTAGTGCGCCTTATTTTCTACCTCTACGCTCTCCAAAAACACAATTGCCAGCCGTCTCAAGACTTGCAACAGATCCGCAACACGTCTTTCGGGCCCATTTCCGGCTTCAGCGAGTCAAGCACATCGGCCGTACCCGGCGCCACACACTCCCCCACCCGCCGATAAAACGCATTCCGCTCCTTCCGCGCCATGAAATTCTTCCGCCCCCACCGGCTCAGATAGCCCATCCGGGCGTGCGCCTGCAACACCGTGTGGCCGTAAACCGTATAGGCCCCCTCGACAAACGTTTCCGCCAGCGGCTGCAACTCCGGCGCGTCAAAATCATCCACAAACCGCTGACCGTAAGCGTTGATCTCCGTGCCCACAACCACCGGCAGGTCGTATTTCCGCGCGTATGTCACGAACTCGTGCAGTTTCTCGACTTTAATTTTCCGCAGCTTCGGGTCGGCAATGTTCCAGTTGCGGTCCGGAATAATATTGACCACCGCCACACCGCCTTCCATCATCGCATCCAGGAGTTTCTCGATATCCCGTTCGGCTTCCGAAGTCCCATCCAGCCACGCCATGGTCGGCAGGGCGCCCGCCTCGAGCACAAATGCGTTGAATTGCTCCAGCGTGGGAAACTCCGGCCCCGAAGGTTGGACGTAACCCGCCCCGCCAGATTTCATAAGTCTTGACCGGATAAGACCTTGCAATTCAGGCGGTTTATTGACCACCCCGCTCACTTTCTGCGGGTCCGTGTTCAGCCGGCTCGACCAGAACTCGACCCGGCTCCCCTCATCCGGGTACATGCGCCGCGCCTTGAGATCGTACGCGATGCACAAGTGGCGTTCAGTCGCGTTGCCGTTGGGCGTCAGCGAAGCCACGTCCCGTTCATAGTCGATCACGACGGGGTCGAGCAGGGCGTTGATCCGGCCAAGCATCATCCTGTTGCGGTGTTGGGCTATCGATTTGAGACGGGCCAGCAGCGTCGTGTCACCCGAGACGCCCGGTACGTAGCCCGTCCCCATGTGGTACGCGATGCCGGGCTCACCGGGCGAGTTGATTTCCTTCCCCGCATATTGCGGCACATACACGCGCGTCTCAATCCCCGCGCAAGCCCGTATCCCCACTACAGACGCCGCCCACAAAAACTCCTCGACCGCGTCCAAAACGTCAAAATCCACCACACCCGCCGCCAAAAGACCTTCAACACGCGCCTTCCACGCAATGTACGAGGGGGACCACCCATAACCGTTGTAGCTGAAAGACGTGTGGCAGTGAAGGTTTACGACCCGCCGCGGCGACGGAACCTTTATCTCGCCCCGCGCAGACATCTCGACCAGCGCCAAAAGCGCCTCCCGCCGAACGTCCGCCCGCAGATCGTTCAGTTGCGATTCCAGCGCCTCCCGAGTAAGAGCCATCGGCTTTCTCCCTTAATGATCGAAACATGGCCCATAATCATAACATTCTGGGCCGGGTCGGGCGAAACCAGGTTTGGCAATGCAATCCGGCATGGAGTGGACACTAAGAGGAGCCAACGCCATCATCGCGCTGCGATGCACCATCTTCTCCAGACGGTTCGAAGACTTCTGGGAACAACGCCTTGCCCCCGCTGGCTAAAAACCCCATTTCCTGACGCAGGCCATCGGACGGATTGGACGGATCGGACGGATCAATCAGTTGCTTTGCCTGGCTGTAAATCCGGCGCGTTGGACAGGTAGAATTGCCGGATAGACTTGAAAGGACTGGAAATGGCGCGGTATCTCATCACGGGCGGCGGCGGCTTCATCGGCTCGAACCTGGCCGAAGCGTTGTGCGGCCGCGGAGATTCCGTGTCGGTGCTCGACGATTTCTCGACGGGCAACCGTGCCAACCTCGCCCCTCTGAACGACCGCGTCAACCTGATCGAGGGGTCCATCACAGACATCGAGACATGCCGGGCAGCCTGCCGCGGCGTCGAGTTTGTGCTGCACCAGGCCGCCGTACCTTCCGTACCCCGCAGCGTCGCTGATCCCCTGCGGACACACGAGGTCAACGCCACCGGCACCCTCAACATGCTCGTCGCCGCGCGCGACGCCGGGGTTCGCCGGTTCATCTTTGCGGCGTCTTCAGCGGCGTACGGCGACTCGCCCCGGCTTCCCAAAACCGAAGACATGCCGCCAAGCCCCCTATCGCCCTATGCGGCGCAGAAGGTGGCCGGCGAGATGTACTGCCGGCTGTTCTATACGCTCTACGGGCTGGAGACGGTCGCGTTGCGCTATTTCAACGTGTTCGGCCCACGCCAGGACCCCAACTCCCAATATGCCGCCGTGATCCCGAAGTTTATCCGGGCCGTCATGGAAGGCCGGCGGCCCGTGATCTTCGGGGACGGCGAGCAGTCTCGCGACTTCACCTACGTCGAAAACGTGGTCGCAGCGAACCTTCTGGCCTGCACGGCGGGCGCCGAAGCGGCCGGCGAGGTCATCAACGTGGCGTGCGGCGAGCGCGTCACGCTCAACGGCCTTGCCGCGGCCATCCAGGGCGCACTGGGAAGCCAAGTGGGGGTCGAATATGCCGCACCGCGGCCCGGCGACGTTAAGCACTCGCTCGCCGACATAGCGAAAGCGCGCAGGCTGCTGGGGTATAATCCGGGGGTGAGTTTTCAAGAAGGGCTTGAACGCACCGTGGCGTGGTATTCCGCGGGTTGACACCGCGCGCTTATAAGGAGGCGTCCCATTCGAGTTGCAGTCATTGGCCTGGGTTATGTGGGCATTCCGCTTGCGGTGGAGTTTGCGAAGGGGGGTCTGAATGTCGTGGGGCTGGATGTCGTCGCGGGCAAAGTGAACGACATCAATTCCGGCCGCTCCCCCGTGCTGGACGTGCCCGACGCCACCCTCGCCGAATGCGTCAAATCCGGCCGGCTTAACGCGACCACGGATTTCAACGCGCTCTCCGCGGTCGACGCCGTTTGCATCTGCGTCCCAACGCCACTCCGAAAAAGCCAGGACCCCGACATCTCCTACATCGTCGCGGCGGTCGAAGAAATCGCCAAACGCATTCACCCCGGCCTGCTCGTCGTACTCGAAAGCACTACCTACCCCGGCACCACCGAAGAATTGGTCTTGCCCCGGCTGGCGGACGGCGACCTCCGGGTCGGCGAGGACTTCTACCTGGCCTTCTCCCCCGAACGCGTCGACCCCGGAAACACCCGGTACACCACCCGGAACACGCCCAAGGTTATCGGCGGGGTCACCCCGCAATGCACCCAAAAAGCGGTCGAACTGTACCGCCACGCCGTTAGTGAGATCATACCCGTGAGCAGCGCACGAGTCGCCGAAATGGTCAAACTGCTCGAAAACACGTTCCGGGCCATCAATATCGGGATGGTGAACGAACTGGCCATCATGTGCGATCGGCTCGACGTGGACGTGTGGGAAGTCATAAACGCCGCCAGGACAAAACCGTTCGGGTTCATGCCGTTCTATCCCGGCCCGGGCCTTGGCGGCCACTGCATCCCTATCGACCCGCAGTACCTGTCATGGAAACTGCGCACGGTCAATTACACGGCGCGATTCATCGAACTGGCCACCGCCATCAACTCGAGTATGCCCCAGTACGTCGCCGGAAAAGTCGCAGACGCCCTCAACGACCAGCAAAAAAGCGTCCGCGGCAGCAGAATCCTCGTGCTCGGCGTCGCCTACAAAAAAGACGTGGGCGACACCCGTGAATCCCCCGCGCTCGACGTGATGGGCCTGCTCAAGAAAAAGGGCGCCCTGCTGGATTACGCCGACCCGTTCGTCCCTACCCTGGACCTGCTGGGCGAGTCGATGATGGCCTATGATTTATCCCAGGGTGTGGCGCAATTCGACTGCGTCCTCATTATCACGGATCATTCCGCCTTCAATTACGACGCCATTCTCAAGGAGGCGCCGCTGGTGTTCGACACCCGAAACGCCACCGCAGGCCACCCCGCCCCCGCCTCGTGTACGGTGGTCAAACTGTGAGGGACCGCCTCCCGGCATGAAACGCATCTTGATAACCGGCGGCGCGGGCTTCATCGGCTCCCATCTCGCCGACAGGCTGCTGGCGCGGGGAGACTCCGTGGCCGCCCTGGATGACTTCAACGACTATTACGACCCCGCCATCAAGCGCCAAAACATCTCCGGCGCGCTCCAAAACCCCAACTACAGACTCTATGAAGCCGACATCTGCGACGAGCCCCGTCTGCGCAGCATCTTTCTCGAAGTCCAGCCGGATGTAGTAGTCCATCTGGCGGCGCGGGCCGGCGTACGCCCCTCCCTGAAAGATCCCAACTTGTACCACCGCGTCAACGTGATCGGGTCCCAGCACGTCCTTGACGCCTGCCGGGGCCTCGGGCCGCGCCACCTCGTGTTCGCCTCGAGCTCGTCCGTGTACGGCGGCTCGACCGACGTCCCGTTCCGCGAGACCGACCCCGTCATGCGGCCCATCAGCCCCTACGCCGCCACAAAACGAATGAACGAGTTGCAGGCCCACGTCTACAGCCACATTTACGGCCTCCAGGTTACGATGCTGCGGTTCTTCACAGTCTACGGACCCCGACAGCGGCCCGACATGGCTATCCACTACTTCACCAAGCTGATTTCAGAAGGCCGGCCCGTGCCCATGTTCGGCGACGGATCGACTAGACGCGATTACACCTATATCGACGATATCCTCGATGGCCTCGAACGGTGCGTCGACCAGCCGTTCCACTACGAAATCTTCAACCTCGGCGAAAATCACACCACAAGCCTGCTGGAACTCATCCAGATCATCGCGAAACATGTCGGAAAACCGGCCATTATCGAGCAAAAACTCCTCCAGCCCGGCGACGTCGAGATCACCTACGCCGACATCGACCACGCCCGCGAGTTGCTCGGCTACTCGCCGCGGTTCAGCATGGATGAAGGCATCCGGCGGTTTGTGGAGTGGTACAATCGGCGTGACGGGACATGAAGCACACTATGAAAAGGGCACTCCGCAAAACATGACGGAGCAGATTCAGCATATCGGGAACGTCTTCTGCGCTGTAGGCGCAAAAGGAAACAGGCCGGGGCAACGCCCCGGTGAGGGAGTCAACGACATGAACAACCACGCTGAAAGCGTGGTAGGAGCTTGTGCTCTCCTGCGGCCCTTTCAGGGCAGGCTTCTTTGGGGTGTCTTCATAACCGGGGCGATGCCCCGGCCTATTACCTCTTACGCTTTCAGCGTATCAAGACGCAATCCGGTTACGCTTTCAGCGTATCAAGACGCAATCCGGCGGTCGAGACATATAATGTCTGTGTCGACTCCACTCCCGTTTTGGGCAAACCACAAGAAATGGGCTGCATATGACGGATAAACGGCGGGCACTCATCACGGGCATAACCGGCCAGGACGGGTCCTATTTGGCCGAACTCCTGCTCGACAACGGCTACGACGTGTGTGGCGTCGTGCGCCGGTCAAGCACGGAGACCTTCGAGCGCATCATGGATTTCAAGTCCCGGCTCACGCTTGTCCAGGCCGACCTCACCGACCAGGTGTCGATGATTGACGTCCTCAGCGAGATCCGCCCCCACGAGGTCTACAACCTCGCCGCGCAATCGTTCGTGCCGACCTCATGGAAGCAGCCCATCCTCACGGGCGACGTGACGGCGCTCGGCGTCACCCGCGTGCTCGAGGCCATCCGGGTCGTCGATAAGGGCATCCGGTTCTACCAGGCCTCATCGAGCGAAATGTTCGGCCACGCCCAGGAGACGCCTCAAACCGAACGCACCCAGTTCTACCCCCGCAGCCCTTACGGCGTCGCCAAGGTGTACGGCCACTGGATCACCGTCAACTACCGGGAAAGCTATGGCCTGTTCGCGGTGTCGGGCATCCTGTTCAACCACGAGTCGCCCCGGCGCGGGCTCGAATTCGTCACGCGAAAAGTCACCCACGCCGCCGCACGAATCAAAATGGGCCTCGAGAGCGAAGTTCGACTCGGCAACCTTAAATCCAAACGCGACTGGGGATTTGCCAAAGATTACGTCCGGGCCATGTGGCTCATGCTCCAGCAGGACACACCCGACGATTACGTCATCTCCAGCGACGAAACACACACCGTCGGCGAGATGTGCGAAATCGCTTTCGACCACCTTGGCCTTAAATGGCAGGACCACGTCCGCGTCGCCCCGGAGTTCTACAGGCCCGCCGAAGTCCACCTCCTCCTGGGATGTTCCGCCAAGGCGAGGGAAAAGCTGGGCTGGCAGCCCGAGGTGTCGTTCGAGCAACTGGTAAAACTTATGGCCGACGCCGACCTCGCCAGAGTTCAGCGCCAGATCAAAAACGAGAGCGCGTAGCGTGCACGCCCTGGTTACGGGCGCGGCGGGATTCGTTGGGCAACGCCTCTGTGCGCACCTGGCTTGCCAAGGCTGGAACGTCTCCGGCGCCGACATTTATGGGACGCTCCCTCCGCCGGGCTGCGCCGAGTGGGTCAACTGCGACATCACAAATCGCGGCGACGTGGTCAAACTGCTCGATGACATCCCGCCGGTTACCCACCTGTTCCACCTGGCCGCCGTTACGTTCGTACCGGATGCGGAAAAGAACCCAAAGGCCGTAAGCCAAGTTAACGTGAACGGGACGCGGCGCGTGGTCGAGACCCTGCTCAAGGTTAACCCATCGGCGCGGGTTGTCTATATCAGCAGCGCCGACATCTACGGGCCGCCACGGTTCCTCCCCATCGACGAAACCCACCCGGTCCAGCCCCAAAACGCCTACGCCCGGTCCAAGGAGCAGGCCGAAACCTGGTGCCGGGGCCTGCACAACTCTGGCAAGCTCGATCTCGTCGTCCTGCGCCCGTTCAACCACACCGGACCCGGC
>JAPLKX010000368.1 GCA_026387845.1 Candidatus Hydrogenedentota bacterium
CGGCCAAGGCCGCAACCAAAAAGCCAACATAGGGACACTCCCCGTCTGGGACGCCCCCGGCAGCGCTTCTTAGGGCGCGTTGTGGGGGGTGTCCCACTTTTAAACTTTTAACAAGGTTGGCATGCTCGAAAAAAGGGACACCCCCCACAACTGCCGGGGGGCGTCCCAACGCGCGGCATCGAAGTTTCAACTTCTACGCAAGAAAACAAGAACTTGGCGGATAGTAGTGCAAAGAGCTTAGAGCGGCGGAGCCGCAACCGAAAGGCACCCGAAGGTGTCATTCCGAGGAGCGCTGGCTTGTGGCGTTTACTATTAATGCATCGAGGTCTCTGACTGGGCGGGCTCAGAATGACAGGCTTTGATCTTGGGCTGGGCTTCAATTTCTGCGAAGAATTGCTGGAAGTTGATGGATAGTAGTACGGAGAAAGAAATTCAGAAAGACCATTCCACCACCTTCACCGCCATGGTCGCGCGGGAGCGCGACTCCACCGCATCCCGGCCTCGTTAACGCGGTTCGCTATTTTCTTTCCTCAAAGGAAGAAAGCAAATCCAGCCGCGAGAGGCAGTACAGGCACATCCCGCCCACGGTGCAGTTCGAGCAGGCGATCTCACCGCAGCCCGCGCAAACGCGACTCTCTTCATCATCAGCGACAGGTGTGCTGCAGATATGGCACGTATTCATGGTGGCTAATTCCTGAATTTCAGAGGTGCGACGGCCGGGCCGTCTTCAGCACGAGCCGCAATCCGTCCTGCAGGTTTTTCATGGGGGTCCGAAGACACTCACGCGCTTTTTGGTTGCACAACGAGACATCGAGCGGTCTCGGCGCCCGCCCGGGGATGGTTTCGGGGTTGTTCGGATAAATGAGGCCCTCGGAAAATCCGAGTTCACGCGCTATACGTCGAACCATTTCATATCTGTTAAGCCAGTCGTTGCCGGCCAGGTGGATATAGCCCTCGCAACGCGATCCCGCCAGTTCCAGCAGCGACCGCGCAAGCGTTACCACATCGATCGGGCTGCGGATTTCGTTCTCCGGCACGCCCACCCGCTTGCCTTCCCGCAGAAGCGAAACCATCCGCATCAAGAACGAATTGCCGGAGCCCAGCATCGGGAACCCCATCACCACCGATGTTCGCGCCACAACATAGTTCCGGCCCATCCCGGCCACCACGCGTTCCCCCGCCGCCTTGGTTTCGGCGTAATAGTTGATGGGAGTGGGGGCGTCCTCCTCCCGATACGCGCCCCTCTTGCCGTCGAACACGTTATCCGTCGACACATACACCAGCCGCGTTCCGTGTTCCCGGCACAGGTCCGCCAACTGTTGCGTGACGGAAACATTCACCGCCCACGCCGTTTCCTTGTTGGCCTCGCAAAAATCAATATCGGCGATCGCCGCGGCGTGGATCACCGCGTCCGGCGAGACCGTCTCAAAAAGTTCCCGCACCCCGTCGCGATCGCGCAGGTCCAGCATATGCCAGGCCGCCGCACCACCACATTCCGGCGGTTCCTTCCGTGCCACCGCGTGCAGTTCCACACCGCGCGGCGTTTCGTGCACAATCCCGCCGCCGACAAACCCCCCGCAACCCGTCACCAGCAGCCGATTGATCATCCTCCGATCTCTCCACGCCCAATTCCGGCCCAATGGCTATTTACATTATTATGCCCGAAGATCCGGGAAAGATGCCCGAAGATCCGGGAAAACGCCCCGCGATCCGGAAAAAGGGGAAACGAAGCCCGCCCCTGCGCCATAATATCCGGGGAACAAGAAAGGGTCGCTGATGGAATACTCCGAGCGCGTTGTCGAAGCGTTTGCGCTGATGTACGAACTTCACCGGACTCAACTCCGCAAAGGAAGCAGGACGCCCTACATCACGCACCTGCTCGGTGTGGCCTCGCTCGTTGGTGGGCACGGCGGCGATGAAGAACAGTTCATCGCGGCCCTCCTTCACGACGCCGTCGAAGATCAGGGCGGCCGGGAAACCCTCGAAAAGATCCGCGCCCGGTTCGGCGACGACGTGGCGGGGCTCGTCCTCGCTTGTTCCGACACCGATGCCGAACCAAAACCACCTTGGCAGGAACGAAAAGACCAGTTCATCGAATCGGTCCGCAAAGCCGACGGCCGCGTCAAGCTGATCGTCGCCGCGGACAAATTGCACAACGCCCGCGAACTCGCTGAACACCTCCACGAACGCGGGCCCGAAGTCTGGAAAATCTTTAAGGCCGGAAAGGAACGAATGCTCTGGTTCCAGGTAGAGATGCTCAAGGCGCTCGAAGACGGAGGCTGGCGCCATCCTATCCTGCGGGAACTCAACGACGCCATGGACATGCTCCACCGTACTGCTGAACGGGTCGAGCGGGAGGCCGCGGAGGATCGCTGATGGCGATCAAATATGTGAAGGAAGGATCTGGCCGCGGCCGCCCTCCACGCTCGTACAATCCACCCGGTCTGTTCGGCTCCGGCGGGGCCGACGGTAAGCGGCGGTTTTTGTTCATTTATGTTGCCATTGGCGCGGCTGTCTTTGCGCTGTCGATCACCAATATTCGAGACCGGGCCGACACCTTTGAAAACCGGCCTACGTTGCGCGGCGCCGCCCTCGTGACCGCAAAACAGAACGACGGCGCCCTCGTCCTCCAGGTCGGGGATCTCCCCGCTACCTATACGCCCGACGCCCAAACGTTCCAGCGGCTCAAACCCGGCGACCGCGTCGCCGTTCTCTATCAGCGCAGCCGCAACCGCCGCCAAATCAAAATCCTTGAAATCGGAACCGCGCCCATAGGCGATCGCCTGTAGGGCCTACTTCCAAGTAGGCCTTCAAGCCACGCTTGCTCTTCCCGCACCCCTTAGTCCTATTCAACGCGCCCGTCCAGACCAAGTGGCTGCCATCCTCGGGCTATATAGCTGCCGTTAGAATCGGCCGGAGCGTTGACGGCGCGGGTTGGAAAACCGCGCTTACTCCGCGGCTTGCGCTGGCCGAAATAATCCGTTAGGCTGAGGCGCTTTGTTCTTATGGCAATACGAAGGGAAGGGAGAATGGAAATGAAACTCTACAGAAACGCTCTTTTGTCCTGCCTCATACTGTTGATTGCGGGCCTCGCCGCCGCCCAGGAGCAATTGACCACGCCGGCCATCCTCGAAAACCCCGAGGTCAAACTGCTGGATCAGGAAGGCGCCGGTAAGTTGTAGGCGAGCACCTGGTCTGCGTCATGGAAGGCGCCCCCGCCGAAATGGGCTACCAGCACGGCAGAATGCTCGCCAAGACCATCCGCCAAATGATCAAAGAAGGCTACATCGTCAAAGCCCTGTACGATCGCGGGTACACTGATGAATACATCCTCACCCAGTCCGCGCGGATGGAGAAACATTTCCCGCCCGAGTACATCGAGGAAATGCAAGGCATCTTGAAAGGCCTCCGCGCCGCGGGCGTTGACGACGTCCGCTACGAAGACATCCGCACCGCCGTCACCAATGCCGAACTGTCCCATCACGGGCCCGACGCGCCTCCCGGATGCTCCAACTTCGCCGCCTGGGGCAAATGGACCACCGACGGCAGGCTCCTCCACGGCCGCAACCTCGACTGGAATATCGACCGGGGCGCACAGGACGGCGCGGTTATCCTGGTGTGGCGGCCCACGGGCGGCCGGCCCTTTATGATGGTCGGCTGGACCGGCGGTATCGGCAGCGTCAGCGGCATGAACTCCGACGGCATCACATTCGGCGAGATGACCTCGAGTACGTCCGATGAAACGTTCGACGGCCTGCCGCTCACGCTGATGATGCGCCGGGTTCTGGAAAAGGCGCGCACGCTCGACGAGGCCGTCCAGATTGTCCGCGACTCGCCGCCCACCACCGGCTGGAACTTCGTCATCGGCGACGGCAAAATCCCCGGCGCCCGAGCGCTCGAACGCGATGCCGCCGGCTGCGAAGTCTACGCGCCCATGGATCCCAACGAAGGCGAGCAAACCGGCCATTGGGCCATGGAAGACGCCGTCCGCAGAACCAACCACCCCATCGGCGCGGAGAAACTGAAGAAAGTCGTCGCCCGGTACTGCCAACGCCAGGGCATCCCGATCCCGGACATGCAGGCGGCGATCCCGCTGCTCCAACAACAGAATAGCTGGCAGCGGTACGATTGGCTGGGCCGGCAGATCCAGGCCCGACCCGCCGGCATGGACGTCCCACAGGCACTCCAACTCCTCGCCAACAGCCCCGTCAAGGCCGGATCCACGCTCCACTCCTGGGTGTTCGACCCCAAGAACAAGGCCGCCTACGTCGCCATCGCCGGCAGCAACCCGCCCGCACCCGCCTGGAGCCGCACATACACCCGCATCGATTTGGCGCAATGGTTCAAGTGAGACTACAATAGAAGTAGCGCCAAACGGGGCGCTCGAGGTTGTTGAACGCTCTATGGGTCTAAGTTCGGAAGAAATGCGCGACATCTTCCGCCGCACGCACATTGTCCGGCGGCCTACGTACGGCATCATCAAAGGCTACCACGAGCTGCCGTACGTCTGCCTCGGTACCGCCTGCGAGCAGGGCTACCAGACCACCGAAGTCCGCGGAAAAGTCCATGTCTCCCCGCAGTTCGTGATCCGGCCTCAGCACTACGCACCCACCTACGAAGACGTGTTTGGCCAGGAAAACGTCGACGTGGCACTCTCCGGCCGCATCTTCGGCGTTCTCGGGTTCAGGTCGCGGCCCGTCGAGTGCAAGAGCGATCACCTCGCCGTAAGACACCTCGAAACCGGCGTCGATTCAGCCCTCTCGGCTACGCTTGACGATCTCGAACGACGGGAAGACATCACCACAGGCGTAATCATCACCCCGGACAGCCGCTATTACCTCATCTCGATCGAACGGTTCATTTCCACTATCCTGGAGG
>JAPLKX010000040.1 GCA_026387845.1 Candidatus Hydrogenedentota bacterium
TCCGTCATCCGTCATCCTTTCCCTCTTCCTCCAGTCTCCGGTCTCCAGTCTCCAGTCTCCGGTCTCATTCATCCTTCATCCGTCATCCGTCATCCTTTCCCTCTTCCTCCAGTCTCCGGTCTCCAGTCTCCAGTCTCTCCCTTGGCTTCACACTGATCGAGATCCTCGTCACACTCGCCATCTTCACCGCCGTACTCGCCGTACTCGTTGAAGGACTCCACAGCGGCATCCGCGCATGGAAATCCGTACGGCTCCACCAGGTCCGTCAAGCCCAACTCAACCTCGTCGTTGACAAACTCACCGAAGACTTCCGCCACCTCATTGCGCTGCCCGACACCACACCCATCGCCGAAACCACGCTCGACACCGGCGGCGAAAAAGTCAAAATCGCCACCTCGGTCCCCCGCAAGCGCCAGCGCGCAGGCATCGGCTGGGTTTGGAACGAAATCGAAATCTCTACCGCCCTCGACGACACCGGCGCTAAAATCCTCCGAAGAACCATCCAACCCCACGTCGGAACCTCACTCGTCGGCTCCGAGCCCACTCAAGAAACCCTCCTTACCAACGTCAAATCCGCCCAGTTCGACTACCTCGGGCCCGACGGACAGACCCCCGTATGGGAAAGCAAAGACTCGCTCCCAACCGCCGTGCTCATCCGAATCACACCCGAAACCGGGCCCGAAATCGTCATTCCCGCATGGGTTCCCGCCGGCTCGCTCAAAAGGACCAACACCGGTGCATAAACCCTATCCGTCCGACCCGTCCGATAGGTCCGATCCGTCCTATTCTTCCTCCAGCCTCCAGCCTCCAGCCCCTCCCCCTCTCCCTACCGCTTACAGCTTGCGGTCTACAGCCTCTCTTCTCATTTGTCCTTTGTCCTTTGTCCTTTGTCATTTGTCCTTTGTCCTTTGTCCTTCGTCCCCAATCCGCAATGCCAAAACCGGCGCCATCCTCATCCTCACCCTGTGGGTCGTCGCGCTCCTTTCACTCATGGCACACGGCATCATCCTACGCGCCAGGCTCGGCGTTCGCGAAGCCCAATGGGCCGACATCGAACTCCAGGCGCGCCAACTCACACGCGCCCTCACCTCACTCGCCGTCGACCGCCTCGCACAGGACGAAAACCCCGACGTCGACTCATTCAAAGAACTCTGGGGCCGCACCTACGCCGCCGACAGTTCCTCACTCATGGCTGAATTCGCCGGCAACGCCCGCTCCGGGCCCGAATACCAACTCGAAATCATTCCCGTCGACGAATCCGGCAAAGTCAACATCAACCTCGCCCCGCTCGAAATACTCATCGCTGTACTCCGCGAATACGGCGCAGGGCTCCCCTCGCCCGACATCGCAAAAGCCATCATCGACTGGCGCGACCAGGACGACATCGGGCCCGCCGAACGTGACCTCTACCAGAACTTCAACCCCCCATACGCACCATCCGACGCCGACCTCAAATCCATCGACGAACTCCTCTTCATCCAGGGCGTCGACCCCAACCTCTTCTTCGGCGAAGACGCAAACCACAACGGTATCCTCGACCCCAACGAAGACGACGGCGAAGCATACTGGCCCCCCGACAACATGGACGGCCTGCTCCAGCCCGGGCTCGCCGACGCATTCACCGTATACGGCGACGGATCAGTCAACATCAACACCGCGCCCCCGCCCGTCCTACGCGCACTCGTCCGGATCGCCCTCGACGACGACCCCGCCGCCGACGTCTGCGCCGACGCCATCCTCGCCAAACGGCAGGGGCCCGATAAAATCGACGGCACCGACGACGACACTCCGTTCGAATCCCAGGAAGCCATCGCCGCCATCTTCGCCGCCATCATCGGCGAAGACAGCCCCGCCCAGGCGCTCCGCTTCGCAAGCCCGTTCTCCGTCACCACCAACGCATTCCGGTTCTTCACCGCCGTCCGGTTCCCCGAAAAACATTACTCGATGAATGCCGAAATCGTCATGATTAGAGAAGGAGGCCAAATCAACATGATCGAATACCACGATGCACTGTAGAATACCACCCGGGAGAACACCCTGAACATGTTTGCCCGCGCCATGCGAGAACAAACCGCCGCCGGCGTCACCCCCGCCGCGCCCGGCGCGTACAGGCTCGTCACCATCGCCGTCAACGGCGAATCCATCAAGGCCGTACGCGACTCACGCATAATCGACGGCCAATCCCCGCCCATCCAAACCATCAAGCCCGGCTCACCACTCGTACTCGCCCTCCCACGCCGCGAAGTCATCGTCAAAACCATCCGCGTACCCAGCACCGACCGCCGCCAAATCGCTCAAATGGTCCCATTCGAAGCATCCACCCAACTCCCATGGCCGCCCGAAGAAAGCATCGTCGCGTTCGACATCCAGGACTCCACCGAGCCCGAATACGCCGAGCTCGTCCTCTTCATGTGCCGCAAAGAAACCGTCCAGGCCCACCTCGCCGCACTCAAAAAACTCGGCCTCGCACCGTCCCGAATCGAGCCCGCATTCGTCTCCTTAGGCCGCCTCGCGGTCCACGCACCCGAACAATGCCCCGCCTTCTTCATCGCCGGCGCTTCCGGAATCGAATACGCACGCTACGCCTGCGGCCGAAACGTCTTCACGCGCGGCACCTCGCCCGACGAAATCCCCGCGGAAGTCCTGGCCCACTCCATCGAAATTGACGCCCACACCAACGGGCCCAACGCCTGTTCCGCCGTCTATCTCGCAGGAGACGCCGCGCCCGATCCCGATCAACTCGCGCGAGACGCCAAACTCGCCATACCACTCAAATCCGTCGCCAACATCCCCGGCGCAGACGCCATCGAACCCGCCGACGCCGTCTGCGTCGCCGCTGCGCTCGGCGGTTCCGGCGCACTCGCCGCCGCCGGGCCCAACCTCCTGCCCGAACGCGAAATGCGGCTCGTCGTACTCCGCCACATCTTCCGCCAGGGCCGCATAATGCTCGCCGCCGCCGCATGGCTCATCCTCGTCCTCGCCGGAATCGGATACTGCTTCTTCTCCCGCGAACTCGCTCGAGCCACCCGGGCCGAAGCCCAAATCCAGGCCATCCAGGCCGACGTCGGAAACCTCAAAGAACAGTACGACGCGCTACAGCTACTCGCCGGCGAACGGGCCCGCGTCTCGATCCCGCTCCAGGTCATTCTCGAACTCTACCGCCTCACCCCGCAGAACATCGCCATCAACTCCTTCGTTTACGACTCCCGGAAAACCCTCTCGTTCGGCGGCGAAGCCCCGTCGTTCCGCGCCGCATGGGAGTACATGGACGCCCTGCTCAAGTCAAAAATGTTCGCCGACGTCGAAATGCGCCACGCCGCAAAGCCTCAGCCCGGTAAAGAAGAACTCGTCGAATTCAAAGTCACCTGCACCATCCACGAGGCAAAATAACATGGCGCTAAACCTCAAAATATCCCCCCGCGAACGCCGCCTCGCAGCCGTCGCAATCATCTGCCTCCTCATCGCCCTCCTCTACCTCAACGTCATCGAGCCCGTCACCGTCAACTGGATGGAAGTCCGGCGCCGGGCCCGCGACGCCGAAGCCGAACTCGCCACACTACAGCAACTCATCCAAAAACGCGACACCATCGAGACCGAGTTCAAACGGCTCCAGGGCGCCGTAACATCCGGGGCGTCCGAGCAGGAACTCAAAATCACCCTCCTCTCCGAAGTCGACAAGCTCGCTAACGAATCCGGCCTACTCGTCGCAAGCGTCAAACCGTCCCTCGTCAAAAAACAAAAAGACTTCTACCGCTACGGTATCGAACTCCAGGCCCACGGCGAAAACCACAAGCTCGTCCAGTTCCTGCTCGCCATGCAAAACCCCGATCACCTCCTCCACACCGACCAGCTCACCGTACACGCCGGCAGAGGTTCCGCACCGCTCACCTTCACGTTCCGAATCAGCAAACTCGCACGGCTCACCGCCCCCGCTCCCGCAAAGCCCGTCACACCCGAGTCCCCCGCCAAGGAGGCCGCCGGCATGGACGCCGCACCGTGAGAGACCTCGCTAAAATACAGCGCGCTATGAGCCGATCCACTCGCGCGCTCTTCTGGGCCGACGCAGGGCTCTCCGCCGCATTCCTGCTCGTGCTCGCCTTCGGCTCATTTATCATGCGCGAAACCGCCGGGCCCGGCGAACAGGACGCCGCGCAAACCGTCCAGGCCCAAACCGCACCGCAAATCACCGCCGCCGACATCGAAAATACCATCACCGGAAAAGTTCTCTTCCGAACCAGCGCCAGCACACTCAAAGAAAAAATCGTTGACGAACTCGCACATTACGAACTCAAAGGAATCAGCACGCGCGCCGGACAAAAGCTCGCTCACGTGCGCGACAATAAACTCAAAAAACTCGTCACTAAAAAGGTGGGTGACTCCCTCGGCACATACGAGATCATCGACATCTCCGGCGAGGGCGTCAAAGTCAAACGCGGGGCCGAAACCTTCATCTTGTCGAAAGGGTCAGTATGAACCATCTACGTCTTCCCGGGACATGCATCGCCGTCGTCTTGGCTGGCATCGGGGTCGCAATCGCGCAGCCGCTCGCCGTCGCGCCGCCCAAAAACGGCCAGGACGCCGTCAGCATGGAACTCTCAGAAATGGAAGTCAACGAAGCCATGGCCGCACTCTCCGCCGCCACCGGCTACAACATCATACTCAGCAAAACCATCACCGGAAAAATCAACGCTTTCTTCGTCGATATGGAGCCCGAACGCGCGCTCGAAGAAACCATCCGCGTCAATGGGTTCTACTACGAGAAAAAAGACAAGGTCATCTGGGTGCTCACCCCCGAAGAATACTTCGAGGATCACAACCTCGGCAGAGAACGACGCATCATCCCCCTCAAACATGCCCGCGCCGCCGACGTCGCGCTCGTACTCGACTCCGCAAAAAGCAAGTTCGGCATCATCACCGCCTACACCGACACAAACGTCGTCGTCGTCAGCGAAATGACCGACAGAGTCGACGAGCTCGTCAAACTCGCCGAAGGGCTCGACACACCACCAAAAACCGCCGTCTACCAGCTCGAACACGCCAGTGCTCAGGACATGCTGGCCGTACTCCAACCTCACGCCGCCACCGACACCTCACTCCGCGCTGACATCCGCACAAACCAAATCCTCATCACCGGCACCGACGCCACCATCGCCCGCCTCGAAACTCTTCTCAAAGCATTCGACAAACCCGAAAAAATCCTTACCCGGGTTTTCGCGCTCAAATACGCAAAGGCCGAACCCACCGCCGAACTACTTCGCGAAATTCTCACCGGCCGCAAACAATCCGCTCAGGCATCGGTCGGCGAACAACTCGAGCCCACCGGCCAAAAACCCGGCGCGCCCCGCGTGTTCACCACCGAACCCGGCAGGCCCGAGGCGCCCGCAACTGCCGCGCCAACCGCCCCGCCTGCACAGCGTTCTGCCCCACCCGCCGCAGCCACCCCGCGCGCATCCTGGGAGAGATACCGCGAGTCAACACGGCCCCAAACCGCCGCAGCCACCGCCACCGCCCCGCCAACCGGCGCGCCCACCGCCCCTCCCTCCGAAGAAGAAGCCGGCATCGGGCCCCTCGCTACCATCACCGCCGACCCACGTACCAACTCCGTCATCGTCACACACGTCCAATCCGTACTCGACCGCGTCGAACAAATACTCCGCGACATCGACATACCCAACCAGCTCCACATTTACCAGTTCAAAAACGCCGACCCAACCGAGTCCGGCATCGAAACCAAACTCGCAGCACTGCTCGGAGAAGCAAACCCATTCATCAACGTCGACCCCGTCAGCCGCAAAGTCACGTTCCGATGCCCCGCAGACGAAGCCGAAGAAGTACTCCGCATCCTCGAAGAATGGGACCAGCAAGTCCGCCAGGTACATATCGAAGCCGAAATCCTCCGCGTAAACGTCCGGCTACTATCCGAACTTGGAATCAACTGGGACGTCATGCTCGATAAAGCCGTCGACTCCACCCGCGTCACCACGTTCCAATCCCTGTTCCAGTTCCCGCCAAACATCGCCGACACAGCCCCCCAGGCACGGCTCAGCGTCGGTAATATCGCAACAAGCGACTACAACGTCCTTGTCCAGGCCATCGCATCCGACAACGACACCGAAGTCATCGCACAACCAAAAATCACCGTACGAAGCGGCCAGGAAGCCGTGTTCTCCGAAGTCCGCGACGAACCCTACACCGTCGTCACCGTCGCCGGAGAAACCCTCACCACCATGCAGGACGTACGGTTCCTCAACGTCGGCGTTTCACTCATGGTCGTACCCGTCATCAACGAAAACGACCAGGTCACGCTCGACGTTCAACTCGAACTCAGCGACCTCGTCGAAATACGCGACAACGTACCCGTCGTCGACCGCGCCACCGCACAAAGTTCCGTCACCGTCGCCAACGGCGGCGCCGTCATACTCGGCGGGCTCCGCCAGCACATGAAAACCAGGCTCGACCGCGGCACACCCGGCCTCCGAAAAGTGCCCATACTCGGCGCACTCTTCCGCACCAGGCGCCGCGACAGGGCCGAATCAGAAATCGTGCTCATCCTCCGCCCCGTCATCGTCGGCGACTCCGAACCCGTCCCCAGTCACGACGACATCAAAATACCCATCGACTCATCCACCAAAAAAACCAAAAACATCTTCAACGAACCCATCAAACTAATTGACTAAACCGTCGGGACGCCCGCCCCGCTTCCCAGCGCGCGTTGTCGGGACGCCCCCCGGCTTTTGTGGGGGGTGTCCCCCTTTTCGCCCCGCCGCTTCACTCCTTTTCCCGCGCTCCCCGTTTGCGCCCCGTAGAAGCGGCGTCCCCGCCGCTTCACCCCTGTCTCCAGCCTGCCCCCAACTCCCGATCCGTCCGATCCGTCCGATTCCTGCTTTTCCTCCAGCCTACAGCCTACAGCCTATAGCCTACAGCCTTCCCTTGATCGTTTTCCCCCTTCCACGTAATATCTTCCTCAGGAGGCGCCCATGCACATTCACCCCACCATCCCCCTTCACTTTCCCCTTCCCCTTCTCCTTCTCTTCCTCCTGCCCGCACTCTGTTCCGCCGAACCCATCACCATCCAAGCCGGCTCCCTTGGCGTCAACGAAGACTGGTGCCCAGCCATCCCCGACTGGTTCGCCCAGCAAGCCGCCTCATTTACCGCCGCAAACCCTGCCATCAACGTCGACCTGCTCGGCATCGCCGGCCCGGCCCGCGACCAACTCCCCATCCAGGACATCCCCGTGCTCGCTCGAAACATCGTCGGCATCGACGCCCTATCCGGCTACGACGCCGCATGGCTCGCAACCCGCGGCGACATCGTCCCCATCGACGACTTCCTACCCGACCCCCAATTCAACAAAGACGACTTCTACGACAACCTCTGGCCGCCCGTCACAGTCGACGGGAAAATCTGGGCCGTGCCCCTCGTCGCCTCTCCCCTCGTCTTTCTCTACCGGACCGACCTCTTCCAAACCGCAGGCATCGCCGGGCCCCCAAAAACCTGGGACGAACTCGTCGCCTGCGCCAGGGCCGTCGCCACTACCCCCGGAATGCCCAGCGGCCTCCGCCCACTTTACGCGCCCGACATCGAGCAAATCGTCCTCACCATGCTCATCCAGCAGGGCGGCGACCTTATACACGACAACAAGTTCGACCCACTCATCGACCGCCTCACCGAGCTTGCAAAACCGGCCCAGGCACTGGACGCCTTCACCGCCGGCCAATACCCCGGTGAAAGCCTCGACCTAAACGCCATGATCATCGGCAGCCCGGGACTCATCAACAAAATCTCCCGAGCCACCCGAGCCAAATGGCGTCTCGCACCGCTCCCAACCTCCGCCCGCAACATCCAGGTCCCCTACCAAATTGTCTATCTAGCCGTACGTTCCGCCAAACCCGAATACCAGGCCGCGTCATGGCAATTCATCAAATGGCTCGTCCGGCCCGACGCGCCCCGGCCCGCGTCGCTCATCCCGATGCCATGCCGGAAATCTTTCGCCGAAAACCTCGCCAAACAAAACACCGCCGACTACCTCTTCCAGGACGTCCAACTCCTCTGGACGTCCCTCGGCCAACTCCAGGATTACGGACCAAACAACCTGTTCAACCGCCGGCAAGCTCTCGAATCCATCGCACAATCTGCCGGACAACTCCTCCAGCCCCGGCAAGCCCAAGCCTCAACTGACTACGCCGAAATCCTTCAAAAAGTCAACAGCCAACTCGATCCCATCGGACCCCCTCCCCACATTGGCGCCCCTCTTGACCCACGCATCGCCGAACTCGGCCCACTCTACGTCCGCGCAATCCAGCAACGCCGGGCCGGCCTCCCTAAACCGGCTGCGCTCGACCTCATCAGACTCTATGCGCTCCATCCCGAAGCCGTCAAAGGCACCCGCGCCGTCCCTTACATCTGCGCCACACTCCAAGACGCCGGCTACTTCCTCGAAGCCGACCTAATCGAAAAATCGCCCGATCCCACTCGGGCCGCCGCATTCCTCTGGAACGAATTCTCCCCCGCAGCAACCGCACTCGGCCCCCAATCCGCCGCCAACCTTACCTCCACCGCACTCTACCTCCGCCACGCACCCGACATCACAGCCATTGAACAAGCCGCCTCCGCCCCCGGCATACTCGACTCCCCAATCGCCCGCGCCCTCCACTCCGCCCGAATCGCCCGAATCGCCCTCCAAGCCATCGAACCCGAACTCGCCGCCGAACGATACACCCGTCTCACCGACGCCGCGGAAGCCGCAATCAACTCCACCGACCTTCCCGCAGACGATTCCGTCCAACTCGCACAAACCCTCGCCGCATCCTATCTCGCCTGCCAATCCTTCATGTCGAACGGCGGCCAATTGCGGCCCAACCTCGACGCCGTCGTCAAACGGCTCGAACCAAAAGCACTCCCGCTCGGCCGGAAAATGCTCCGCCTCTACCTCGCCGCATGGCTCAAAGCAACGCCCCCGGGAAACGACGGCGCAGATAAACTTGCCGCGGAAATCGACCGCATCGTCGAGTGGGCACAACACGACGACCACGAGACCGTACTGGGCGCATACAACACATTCCTCGACCAATTCCCCGAATCGCCCCAGGCGCCCGACGTCCTCGCAAAACTCGCCGACTACTGCCAGACCCGAATGAGAGACGCCGCAAAAGCCGCCTCGCTCTACGCCCGCCTCATCGACAAATACCCCAACGCGCCCAACGTCGAAAAAGCCGTCCTACGCCAGGCGCTCGCACTCTACGAAAACAAAGACCACCGCGCCGCACTCGACACACTCGCCGCGTTCATCCAGAAAAAACCCGGCAGCCCCAACATCGCCACCGCACGATACATGGCCGCGCTCGCCGAAGCCGCACTCGGCCTCACCGACGACGCACAGGCACACATGACCAGCCTCGTCAACGAATTCCCCGCATCCCCCCTCGCCCCCCGAGCACTCTACTGGCTCGGCATGAACCACATCATGCGCCAGGAATACAAAGACGCCAACGACATCTTCCGCATGCTCGTCGACCGATACCCAGAATCCAATTACGCCCAACAAGCAAAATCCTACATCTCCAACCTAGAAAAAACCAAGTAGCCATTGTAGTGCAGGCGTCTCCGCCGCGGCGTCCTCGCACTCCGCACTCCGCACTCCGCACTTCGCACGTCGCACTCCGCACTCCGCACGTCGCACTCCGAACTCCGCACTCCGCACTCCGCACTCCGCACTCCGCACTCCGCACTTCGCACTTCGCACTTCCCGCTACGGCCTCTTCTTCTGCCTCGCAAAAAACGCCACCTTCTCCAGCGACATCGTCATATCGATATCCTCGACATACACATGCTCCGGCACCGACAACCGCACCGGCGCAAAATTCAAAATCCCCCGGATTCCCGCACGAACCAGATACTCTACAACACCCTGCGCCTGGTCCGCAGGAACCGTCAGCACCCCTATCTCGATCCCACGGCTCTGCACCACCCGCTCCACATCGTCCAGCGGATAACACCGGCACCCGTGGATCACCCGGTTCACCTTCGCCGGGTCCGTATCAAACGCCGCCTCGATACTCAACCGCGGGCGCCGCCCCG
>JAPLKX010000725.1 GCA_026387845.1 Candidatus Hydrogenedentota bacterium
CCCGGTTCACCTTCGCCGGGTCCGTATCAAACGCCGCCTCGATACTCAACCGCGGGCGCCGCCCCGCAAAATACGACAAAATCGCCTTCCCCAGATTCCCCACGCCAACCAGCGCCACCGACTGGCCCTGCGCCGCGTCCAGATAATTCCCGATCGCACGCGTCAACTCCGTAATGTCATACCCACGCGTCGGACTCCCCGTATACCCCACCGCCATCACGTCCCGACGAACCTGCGCCGCCGTACCTCCCACAAAACCCGCCAACTGATGCGAATAAACGCTCCGCTCACCATCCGCCAAAAGTCCGTACAACACACGGCGGTACAGGCTCAACCGGCCTATCGTCTTCCCCGATACCCGCGCCATAAAACACCTCGCCTGTTCCATAACCACAACGGCGTGAATGATATCACAAAAAGCAGGCTGTAGGCTGTAGGCAAGAGAAAATCAATTGCGGATTGCGGCCAACGTCACCTCAACCGTCCACAAAGTCCACTCTGTCCACAATGTCCACAACGTCCACTAAACCACCTCCCTCAATACTATCGGACTATCTGCTTTACCTCCAGTCTCCAGCCTCCAGCCTACTTCAGTTCCCGCGGCATCTCCTTATCCACCCCCCACCGCGACAAATGGCGCAGCCGTTTCCACGACTTCTCGAGGTCCGCCAGCGTCACCTCCTTGCAATGCGCGAAATCCTCGTCAAACATCCTGTACACATCCGCGATCACCTCCCCGTCGTACGTCGCCACAGCCGCCTCCGTGTAAAACTTCTCCGCGGTGAACGTCGCGTTATACGACCCGATCACCGCCACCACACCGTCCACCACAAACCCTTTTGCGTGCATCGGCGCGTCCCCGCTGTACTCGAAGATCCTCACCCCCTGCTCCAGCAATTCCTTGTAATCCGCCCGCGTCAGGATATACACCGGCAGGCCGCCGATCGGGATCATCGTCATGTTCCTCTCGCTGTTCGTCATCAGCCGCACGTCCACGCCCCGCGCCGCCGCTTGGAACAACGCCTCCTTCTGGATCGGCGCGGGCCGGATCGAGATGCTCTGCCAATAAATGTGCGACTGCGCACGGTCGATCATCTCCTTATAGAACGTCGTCAGCCGCGTCTCCCCGTCGTCCTCGAACGGCTGCTGATACAAAAACCGCGACAACTTGCTCACCACGCACCCGCCCGGCGCCCCGTCGCACGGCGTCACGTAATCCCCGTACGACGCCCCGCCCGGATACATCGGTTTCGAATACGCCGCCTCGAGCGCCGCAGACGCCGACGCATACTCTTTCTCATCCTCGTCCCGATACCACCGCTTCAAAAACTCCCAATGAACAATCTCCGCCTGCGGCCCCGTCACCAGGATGTCCGTATCCCGCCACGCCGGCTTTGTCGCGTCCACACCGCCACGCTCATACCGCGCACTCCAGTTCATCCCCCCGACAATCGCCTCCTTCCCATCCACCACCAGGTACTTGTCGTGAAGGTGGCGGCGCCAAAACCGAAGCGGGTTCCACAACAACACCTCCCGCACCGTGCCGTACATCTGCACCCCGATCCCGTGCCGCCGCATCTTCATATAAAACGGCTTGTTCCCAAACGAATACGGGCCATACACGATCATCCGGACGTCCACGCCCTCGTCCTTCTTCCGGATCAGCAGGTCTCCCAGACGTTTCGTCGTCGGATCGTTGTAAACGTACATCGTCGAAAAATAAATCGTCTTCTTCGCCCCCTCGAGCATCCGCCAACGTTCCGGATACGACTCCCGGCCGTCCACCAGCAATTTCGTCGTATCGCTCACCGCCAACACGCTTTTCGTGCTCGAATTCAACTCCGCCTGAAACGACGGATCCAAAATCGGGTGCAACCCAATCAGAAAACTAGCCAAAAACCACATCGCCGCTCCAAACTAGTCCTATCCCGTCCACCGACCACCGTCCACCGGCCACCGTCCACTGAACCCGCACATTAAACCAACCCCAACAACGATTCAATCCCGCTGGGACGCCCCCCGCCTTACGTTGGGACGCTCCCCGCCGCGCTTCCCAGCGCACGTTGTGGGGAGTGTCCCGCTTTTGCATCCACCCGGCTCGACTCAACATTGGGACGCCCCCCGCCGCGCTTCCCAGCGCACGTTGTGGGGGGTGTCCCGCTTTTGGATCCACCCACAACGCGGCTCGACTCAACATTGGGACGCCCACCACATTTTCGCGGATACCCCAGTCTCAATTCTGTCCACTATGTCCACCACGTCCACAGTGTCCACTACGTCCACAATTATTACGGTTTCTGCCCTTGGCAGTTCATTCCGCGTTCCGAATTTCGCGTTCCGCGTTTGGAAGCTGCCATAATCCGCCCATGCTCAACAGCGCGCGCAAACCCGCCCTCGCCATATGCCTCATCCACGTCGCGGTGGCGCTCGCCTACCACGCCATCGGTTTTGCCCCCACCCTCGCCCCCGAGACCGGCCAATGGCACCTCCTCCCCGCCGACCTGCTCCGCGCCGATCTCGCCACGTCCCTTTACGACCTCCACGCCCAGCCGCCGCTCTACAACGCATACGCCGGCCTGTTCGCCAAACTGTTCTACCCGCGCCAGTTCGACGCCATGTTCTTCGCCCAGGTAATCCTCGGCGGTCTCATCGCCGCCATGACCTACCCCCGGGTCTTGCGGTGGGGTCGCGCTCCCGCGCGACCGGGCGGTGGCGGAGCGCGCCGGCTTTTCGGTCGAGCAGGAGCTCGACCCCACCGCCTCAATTGGACCCGCCGGCCCCGGTTCGCGTTCATTGCCGGCTTGTTTCTCGCGCTCAACCCCGCCCTGTTCCTCTACGAACACCTCGGCTACGAAACCCTCACCGCGTTCGGCCTCACCCTCACCGTGTTCCTGTTCAGCCTCCACGACCGGACCGGCCGCGCCTCGATGCTTGCCGCCGCGGTCGCCGCGCTCGCCCTCACCACGCTCGTCCGCAGTTCGTATCACCCCGCGCTGCTCGTCCCCGTGATCGCGCTCGCGTGTATCGCGGCCCGAGAACCCAAAGCGGGACACTCCCCACAAAAGCCAGGGGCCGTCCCAACATCGTGGAAACGCGTCCTGGCAGTCTCGATCCTCATCGCGCTCGTGCCGCTGGCGTGGTGCGCGAAAAACCAGGCCCGGTTCGGATTTTTCGGCTCGAGCAGTTGGGCCGGGCAAAACCTCTGGAAGATCGCCTCGCTCAACCACGAGCCAAGCGACCTCGAGCAACTCGCACGCGACGACGTCATTGA
>JAPLKX010000259.1 GCA_026387845.1 Candidatus Hydrogenedentota bacterium
TCGCTCATGGGCTTGGCATTTCTTCTGGTGAGGGAGGAACGTACCGACTGGGTACTCCCCCACTCTCGTCTTGGCCTCGCGGCGATGGCGCTTGTCAATGGCCTCTTCCTCGTTTTCCTGGCAAGCCTGGCGCTGCTGCCGTTCAACCACGGGGCCGCAGTCGAGGAGGCTGGAGCCGCCGGGAGCGTCTCACCGTTGCTGGGAACGATTGAGGTTCTGTGGATGGCGGTGGTTTTGTTGGAGTTGGTGTTTGGCCTCGTTTATCCAGCGCTTCAGTTGAACGCCGCCAAACGCCAGGCCGCGCCCTTATGCTTCAAGACCGTCTATTTCTCGTTCCTGCGCCGGTATTATGGCGTCCAGTTCGGGCTCCTGCTGGCAACGATATCGATTTGGGTGATTGGCTATCGCGTGTTGAGGTCTCTTTACCCGTGGCAGTTGGAGATCTTGACGACCGGCATGGGAAACGAAGAGATGGCCGTGATCCGCGTGGTAATGTCGCTCTTGACTCTAAAATCATGATTGGCGACACCTGAAAACATGGCGCGCAAACTCAAAGATGCCGGCAGCATTTCCGTAGCGGACCTGGTGGCCCGCTGCCTGACCGGAGACGATCAGGCTAAGGCGCTCCTGTTCGCTGAGTACGCAGACCTCGCCCGGCGCGCCGTCGTCCGAAAATTGGCCGCGCTGGGACTCCTCCAGACGCGCCGTTCCGAAGTCGCCGACATTTGCCACGACCTGTTTGAGCGCATCCTGGCGGACAATTGCCGGATGCTCGCACGCTTGCACAAGCCCGCCAGCATCAACGCGTGGCTGGTCACGGTCGCCCAGAACCTTACCGTCGACTACGCCCGAAAATGGTCCCGCAGGGCCAGGATGGACGCTACGGCCGCCGCCGCCATACCCCCCGTGGTCCGCGAAACCCCCGCGCGATATGCCATCAGGCAAGAAGCAAAAAACGAGTTGGCAAAAAAGCTCGAGGCCCTCCCGCCCATCGACCGGCTTATCCTGGAAATGTTCTTTGTTCAAGGGCTCAAGTACTGTGAAATCGCCGAAGTAACCGGGCTCAACATAAACTCCGTCGCCGCAAAGCTCCGCAGATCAAAAAAGAAGCTGCGCGCACTTATCGAAAAGGATTAGCCATGGAAAAAAGAAACTCCTGCCCCTCCCAAGCCGCTCTCGAGGAATACGCCGTCGCCCTCCGAATCGGCGCTCCCTCGCCTGCCGTTCAAACTCATGTCCAGGCATGTAAACGATGCCGGTACCGCATCAAAGCTCTCGCTAAAGAATCTGACACCTTTCTTAGTTTTCTCGAGTCCGTGCACTCCGTTCCCAATTCACCTTGTCCTGAACCTGCTACGCTCGCCGCCTATCTTGACAATGCCGTCGAGCCCCTCGAAAAAAACAAGATTGAACAACACCTCGCCGTTTGTCGTCCATGTCAGCAAGTGCTTAAATCTATCTACAGAGAGACCGACGAGTCCGGCGCCAGGGAGGCCCAAGCTGACTACGGCGAGACACCCGTCCGGCTTGCTGACAGAAAACGCACTAAACGCACGCCTCCCGAACCTGCTCCACCCGAAACATCGGTGGGAGATACTGCTGACGCCGAACAGAGAAAAAAGAGATTATCGTCAGATTTCGATTGACAAGCCGCTTCCGGTGCCGGTATAATTAGCCAACAATGTGAGCAATATGTTAATTGTACTCGACTTTAATGGCTGCAGGTGCAAGGTCGAAATCTGTCCTTCCCATTGAATCGGAGGAAAAAAGCGTGACGGACCGCGAAGAAAAAGCCTACACCACCTTTGAGGCGGCGAAGATTTGCCATGTGACCCACCACAGCATCAAGAACTGGATCAAACAGGGTCTGATCAAGGCATCGAGAACACCCGGGGGCCACTACCGCATTCTCGAAAAGGACCTCGACAGTTTCCGGGAACAGTACGACATGTTTCCCCGGGAGAAGGGCCCGGTTAAGAAGCGCGTCATGGTCGTGGATGATGACCCCGAAGCGCTCGCCCTCATAGAAAGAATCTTGACGGACGAAGGCTTTGAACTAATTAAGGTGAGTAATGCTACTGAAGTCGGGCTCAAAACCGCGCAGCTTTCTCCCGACCTCATTCTGCTGGACTTCCTGATGCCCGAAATCAACGGATTTGAAGTCTGCAAGGCGTTGCGCGACAATGAGCTTACCCGAAGCACTCCCATCATGGCCGTTACTTGCCTCACTAAGGAAAAGGACATCGAGCGCATCTTCGAGTGCGGCGCCGATGAGTATCTCGCTAAACCCTTCAAGGTGGAAGAGTTGGTAAGCAAAGTGCGCGAATTGGTCGGCAAAGGCCGGGTCGTCGAATAACCGCAGAAGGAAAGCGGCCCGCGCGCGTCTGCGCGCATAGTTGAAGGCAGTTTGTAGCAACAGGCCCACGAGCCGCCTTCATCCGCTCCGCAGGAAGATCATGTTCAGCAAGGAACGCCGCGGCGGCATTGAACGCAAGATCCTTACCTCCATCCTGGTGGTAGGTATCACGCCCATAATCCTTACGCTGGCCGTGGGCTTCTTTGTGGTTCAGCAGGCCCAGCGCAACGCCGTCAACAACACCCTGTCCATCGCCGCCTACAAAACCGCCGGCGGACTCCTCCTTTCCCTCGATTCGCGCCTGAGAACCGTCCGCGCGCTGGCAAAAGATCCCGACATCGTTTCCGCGCTCACCGCTCCCAACGCCCTCACGCCCGAGGCCATCCAATCGCTCAAGAGCCGCCTCAACATCGAGTCGCAAAACGCCGGCGACGGCCCCTCCACTTACAGCCTCTATGACATGTCCGGCACCCTTATCCTTACCACGGGCGAGTTCACCGGCGAGGAAGATGCACACAGCAACTGGGCGGAAGGCATCCACGACGCGAAGTTCGTGGGGTTCCGTGAAATTCCCCAACTGGTCGAGGGCGCCGCTGCCACCCGGCCGGTCGCGCGTGCCGCCGCCCCCGTACTCTCGCCAAAAACGAACGACCGGGTCGGCTTCCTCGTCGAAGACCAGGGGATTGCCTCGCTCATAAAATTCGCTTTGGGCCAGAGCACTGACACCACCACCCTGGAACGCGACAGATACCAGTTTGCCTACGTCAACGAGCGTGGCGGCCTCGCCTTGATCGAGTTCTCAGAGGGCGAAAATCCCGAACTCAAGTTCCGCACAAACGTCGATATGCGGCTTCAGCGGGAGTTGGCGGGACCCGACCGCAAGCAAACCGGCAGAATGCAGCTTAGCGGCTACAAGTTCACCGACGAAAAAGAGAACGTGTACATGGCCTACCACGGCCTGTTCCCGCAGGAGCGGGGCAACCAGATCTATATTCTGGTCTACCGGTCGACGGTCGCCACCTGGTGGCCGATCATCCGCTGGGCCATGTTCACGATCCTCGGCGGCATCATTGTCATTGCAATTTTCTGCGTTATCGCGTTCAGAAACATCCACAACAACATCGTCCGGCCGCTGGCGCTCCTCAACGAAGGGGCGCAAATCATCCGCCAGGGCGATCTCGAACTTAAACTCAAAATCGGCACCGGCGACGAAATCGAAGAGTTGGCCTCTTCTTTCAACAAGATGGCGCTTGCACTCAGCCACAACATCCGCCAGCTCGAAGATTCCGAAGAAAAATACCGAAGCCTTTTCACCTCGATGCGGGACGGCGTCTACCAAACCGACCTCGACGGCGTCATCACCTTCATCAACCCCGCCGGCGCCGAAATTTTCGGCTACGATTCCGTCGAAGACGCCGTCGGAAACAACCTGCAGGAGTTGTTCCTCGAAGAGATCGATTTCGCCAGGATCTCGAGCCAACTCACCAAACGGTCCTTCATCGAGCGCACTCGAGTCTGGATGAAACGCCGCGACGGAAAAGGCATCTGCGTCGAACTGTCCGGGAACCGCGTGCTGGACGACGAAGGCCAGCCCGTCGGCATCGAAGTCATTTTCCGCGACGTCACCACCAGCGTCCGGCTCGAACAACAGGCCCGCGAGCGATCCGAGCGGATCAGCGCCATCAATCAAATCGCCAACGTCATCAATTCAAGCCTCGAAGCGGGCCGGCTCCACGAGAGCCTCGTCGTCGAGTTGAACAAAATGATCAATTTCGACTACGCCGCCGTTTCCATGTACGACGAGGGCGCCGGCGAATTTGAAACCCTCCAGTTGTGGCCTGAACGAGCGGGCGTCAACGGCCACGGCGTCCGGCGCGATGGCGAAACCTCCTGCGCGGCATGGGTCGCACGCGAAAAGAGATATCTGCTCATCAACGACCTCCTGGCCGGGGGCGACGCGCACGCCGGAGAGTTCCCCGCACAGATGGCCAGTTGTCTGTGCGTGCCCCTCTATGCCACCGGCAGGATCATGGGCACGCTCAACCTGGGTTCGTTCCTTCTTTCGGCGTTCTCCCAGCACGACATCGAGGTGCTCGGCGAGATCTCCCCGCACATCGCCGTCGCCATGCGCAACGCCCGCCTCCTCGAAAATCTCCAGCTATCCCTCGAGGAAGTCACCCGCGCACGAGAACGACTCCATGAGGTCAATGAAGAACTCAAAACACTCGACGAAATGAAAACCAACCTCTTGTCGAACGTCTCTCACGAATTGCGGACTCCCCTCGTCGCCGTCATGGGATATACCGACATGATCTTCAACCGAAAGGTCGGGCCCATCAATGAAACACAGGCCGAATACCTCGGCATCATCCTGCGAAACGTCGAGAAGCTCGTCGCGCTGATCGAGAACCTCCTCGATTTCTCCCGGCTCCACCGTGGCACGGAAAAACTCGTCTTCGATACGTTCGACCTGCTCGATTGCGTACGGATCAGCATGCAGACGATTCAGCCCGTCGCCGACAGCCGCTCCATCACGCTCAACCTCGTCGCATCCCACGACACCGCACTCATGGAAGGCGATAAAGGCAAGATGGGGCAGGTCTTCAACAACCTGCTGTCCAATGCGGTCAAGTTCAACCATACCGGCGGCGCCGTTACCATTGACATCAACAAACGCGATGACACCATCGAAGTCGCCGTCTGCGATTCCGGCATCGGCATTCCGACCGAGGCGCTCGACAAAGTTTTCACGCGCTTCTACCAGTACGACAGTTCGTCCACCCGCAAATACGGCGGAACCGGCATCGGACTGTCTATCGCGCAGGACATCGTCCGCCTCCACGGGAGCCGAATCACCGTTACCAGCGAGGTCGGCAAAGGCAGCGTGTTTCGCTTCGTGCTGCCGCTGTCCGCCGCGCATGCCGAGGAAGCCGCATCCTCGCTCGCACCCCCGCTTCCAAGCAACACCCATCTGCTCATCGAACTCATCACGCGCGACCGGGCCCTGAACGGGCAGATCCGCGATCTCCTCGCGCCCGAAGGCATGGACCTGATCCACGCTTCCAACGCGCCTGACGCCGTCGCCCTCGCCCAGAAATATACGCCCACCTGCCTGCTCGTCGACATGGAAGTGTCGGGCAAAGGCAGGGGCCTCCTCGACGACCTGCTTGCCGACCCCGTTGCCGGCAAGATCCCCCTCATCATGATGACCAACGACGACAAGCTCTACGAATCCTACGCCGTCAACGTCGCGGCCCGCGTCAAGCGCGATTTCCGAAAGAGCAGTCTGCTCAGCGGCATCCACTACGCGCTCGGCCACGCCGCCACACTCCTCTCCCAGGTCGGCTCCAAGATCCTCTGCGTCGATGACGACCCCGAGATCCTCGTGTTCCTCTCCCGTTGCCTCGAAGCCGAAGGATATAACATCGACCAATGCTCGTCCGGCCAGGAGGCCCTCCAGGCCGTCGCCACGCTCAAGTACGGGCTCGTCCTGCTCGACATCGCCATGCCCGGCCTCGATGGGTGGGAAGTCTGCAGGCGGATTAAGCTCGATCCCACGCTCGCCGGCATCCGCGTCTATTTCCTGACCGCCAAGCCTATCGACCGAACCAAGAAGCGCGTACAGGAAGTCGGCGCAGACGGCTATTTCCTCAAACCATTCCGCGGCGATGATTTGATCGATCTCGTCAAGGACCTGTTTCCCCAGCCGCGCGCTGAAGAAGCCTGAACTTGTACCGGCCCGAACACAAGGCGATCCCCGGCAGGCCCTTCCTAACCATCCTGCGGTATAACCGCCCATACCTGAAAAGCTACTTGATTGGCGGGATCCTGTCCGTCTTCTTTGTCGTGATCGGCCTTGGCCTTCCGTTTATCGTGCGCGGCGTGGTTCGCAGCTTCACCGAGGGCCAGGTCACGATGCGGCTGTTGTGGCTGTATTTTGCAGCGCTGATCGCCATCGCCGTCACCACCGGCTTCGCCCGCTACTGGGAAAGAATGCTCATCATCCGCGCGTCCCGCAAGTGCGAGTACGACCTCCGAAACGACTACTTCCGCCATATCCAGACCCTCTCCCAGGACTTCTTCCACCGCACACAAACCGGCGACCTCATGGCGCGCGCCACCAACGATCTCAACTACGTCCGGATGTTCATCGGGCCCGGCATCATGGGCACCATCGACATGATCCAGTTGCCGCTCACCCTCGCCATCCTCGCCTGGTTCAGCTCGCGCCTGCTCCTCTATACGCTGATTCCCCTGCCGTTTGTCTCGATCATCGTGTACTTCATCATCATGTACATGCACCGCCAGTCCCAGCGCGTCCAGGCTCAGTACGCCGACCTCACCGCGCAGGTGCAGGAAAACCTCGCCGGCGCCAGAGTCGTACAAGCCTACGGAATCGGCGAGCGCGAGACCGAATCTTTCACCGCCGAGTCCGAAAGCTACATGCGCGAAAACGTCAAGCTGGCCGCGGTGATGTCGCTCGCCTGGCCGCTGATCGGCCTGATCGTCGGCCTGATGATCGTTCTGGTGCTGTGGCTGGGCGGCTTCATGGTGATCAACGGCGTGCTGGCGCTGGATGATTTCACGGGCTTTGTCGTGGCCATGCTGCTGCTGTTGTGGCCGCTGGTCGAGTTCGGCTGGATCCTCACCCTGTACCAGCGCGGCATCGTCGGCATGGCCAGAATGAACGACATTTTCCGCGAGAAGCCGTCTGTCCGCGATGACGAAGACACCCAGCAGGCATTTACCGTCACGCGCGGCGGAATCCGGTTCGACACCGTAAGTTTTTCCTACGACTCGCGCGCCGTCTTGCAGGACCTCGACTTCACCATCCTGCCCGGCCAAACCGTCGCAATTGTCGGCCCAACCGGGTCTGGAAAAACCACCGTCGTCTCGTTGATCATGCGCGAGTATGACGTCAACGCCGGCACGGTCTTTATCGACGACCTCGATGTCCGCCGAATCCCGCTGCGCGCATTGCGTCAAGCCGTTGGATACGTCCCGCAGGACACCTTCCTTTTCTCCGAATCCATCCGGGAAAACATCACTTTCGGCAAACCCGACGCCACGGACGAGCAAATCAGGTACGCCTGCGAAGTCGCCCAGCTTACCGAGACCATCGACGCACTGCCCGGCGGGATCGACACGCTCCTCGGGGAGAGGGGCGTGAACCTGTCCGGCGGCCAGAAACAACGCCTCGCCATCGCCCGCGCCGTGATCGCCGACCCCAAAATCCTCATCCTCGACGACGCCATGTCCAGCGTCGACACGCAAACCGAGGAGAAAATCCTCGAGCGCCTCCGGCTCGTCATGGAGCAGCGTACTTCGATTATCATCTCGCACCGGATCAGCACCGTCCGAAATGCCGACCTCATCCTCGTCGTGGACGACGGCCGGATCGTCGAGCGCGGCTCCCACGAATCGCTCCTCGCCCTGCGCGGCCTCTACGCCGACCTCCACGAGCGCCAGTTGCTCGAAGAGGAGCTCGAACACCTATGAGCCAAACCGAGGCCTACCACGTCGAGGACGAAGTCCAGCAGCGCGCATACGATGCCCAGCTCATGCGGCGCCTGCTCGCGTACGTCCGCCCCTACAGGACCTTCATGGTGGCCGCGGTGCTGTTGCTGTTCGTCTCAGCCCTTTTCAGCAGCGTGGTTCCCCTGCTGAACTGGCGCGCCATCTCGCTCTACATCAACAACCCCGCCCGAATCGAAATGGAGCACCGCGTCCAGTCCGGTGATTCCGCGGCGGCGCCCGCACTCCGGGATCAGGCCGCCACGGACAAGCGGGGCCTCTACAAAGTCGTTGTGCTGATTGCCGTGCTCATGGTGGCCGAAGCCGTGATCCGGTTCGCGCAGATGCTCATCGTCGCGTGGCTGGGACAGAAAGCCATGCTCAAAATGCGCGTCGAGATCTTCTCGCATCTCCAGAAGATGTCGCTCAGATTTCTCGACAGAAACCCGGTCGGCCGTCTCGTCACCCGGGTTACCAACGACGTCGAAAAACTCCAGGAAACCATCATCAGCGGGATCGTCCAGGTTATCAACGACCTCTCGATCGTGTTCGTGATCCTCGGCTTCATGCTGTACAACAACTGGCGGCTGGCACTCATCATGCTCAGCCCCATCCCGTTCGTCTTCGTCACGGGCGTCGTATTCCGGAAATACGCACGCGATTCCTACCTCGAAATCCGAAGGAGGATCGCACGGCTCAACTCCTGCATGCAGGAAAACGTCAGCGGCATGCGAATCGTCAGCATCTTCAACCGGGAAGCCCTCCGGTTCGAGCAGTACAGACGCTTCAACGCCGATCACCGCGACGAATGGTTCAGCCAAGTCAGGTACTACGCCATCTATTTTCCCATCGTCGACTTCCTCGGGACGCTCTCCGTCGCGCTCATCATCCTCTACGGCGGCCACCAGATTCTCCGCGGGCAAGTCCTGTTCGGCGCAGCCGCCGACATCGGCATGTTCTTCGCCTACGTCCAGTGGTCCGAGCGCCTCTACGGCCCCATCCGCACCCTCGCCGACCGCTACAACCTCCTCCTTGAAGCCATGGCGTCGTCCGAGCGCGTATTCGAACTCCTCGATACGCCCGAAGACATTCCCAACCGGCCCGGCGCCCCCGCCGTATCCAACCTCCGCGGCGAGGTACAATTCAACGACATCTGGTTCGCCTACGAGCCCGGCCAATGGGTGCTCAAAGGGATTCAACTGGATATTCGTCCGGGCGAGCGCGTCGCCATTGTCGGCCACACCGGCGCCGGGAAAACCTCCCTGGTCAACATCCTCAGCCGGTTTTATGACGTCCAGCGCGGGAGCGTGTGTGTCGACGGCATCGACGTCCGCGACTACGAAAAAACATCCCTCCGAAGAAACATCGGCGTCGTTCTCCAAGACGTGTTCCTGTTCTCCGGCTCGATCGAACAGAACATCCGGCTCAGCAACCCCGATCTCCCGTCGGACAAAATCCGCGCCTGCGCCGAGTACGTCAACGCCGGAAAATTCATCGAGCGCCTTCCCAGCGCCTACGCCTACAACGTCGGCGAGCGCGGCGCAAACCTCTCCACCGGCCAGCGCCAATTGCTCGCATTCGCCCGCGTACTCGCGCACAACCCGCGCATACTCGTGCTCGACGAGGCCACCTCGAGCATCGACCCCGAAAGCGAAGCCCTCATACAGGACGCCATCGCAAAACTCATGCAGGATAGAACCTCGATAGTCATCGCACACCGGCTCTCGACTGTCCAGCATGCGGACCGAATCGTCGTAATGCACCACGGCGAAATCCGCGAGATCGGAACCCACCAGCAACTCCTCGCCCGCCGAGGCCTCTACTACACCCTCTACCGGCTCCAATACAAAGACCAGGACATCAGCCGACCCTGAAAAGTGACTCAAATTGGTCTTAGTAGGCGCGGTCGTCTCGCCCGCGCCGTCAACGCCACGGCCCATGATCTACAGCACAAGCGAGACGATCGCAATTACCCGCGATCGTTCCGGTTGTCCTTTTGAGAAAGCTTTTTTAGTTGATGCCACGCTGCTGGTCTGGACGGCGCGGGCTGGAAGACGCGGCTAAGAGCCGGGGCCCACTTTGCATTCGGTGGTCATCTTTTGGCATCGTATACACAACAGGAGCCGCAACATGGACAAAAAAGGCATTTTCGCGTTCCTCGCCGTGACATTGGCATTGTCGGTCGTCGCGCAGGCCATTGCTACAGTGACGCTCGAGAATTGGATGGTCTATTTCCGGTTGATCGCGCCGGTGCTTGGCGCGTTGGTTGCCCGCCGGATCTCGCCCCGGCCCGGTGAAGTCAAATCCACAATCTGGCCCGTGCCAAAACTGACCGCGGTCCGCATTGCCATCGTGACGCCGCTGGTTTTCGCCGCCACCCTTTTAGTGACAACGCTCGTGGGTCTGACGCGCCCCGATTGGAATCTCGGCGAGGTCATTTTCCGGCTTGCCGCTATTCACAATGCGCTAGTGGCCAAGGGTCTGGCGATGGAACACATCGAGCAGGTCATGCTTGTGCTTGGTTTGCTGTTTTCGGTCCTCATCGGGCCGACCATCGTCGCCGCCAGCGTGATCGGCATCGAGTACGGCTGGCGCGGCTACCTACTCCCGCGCCTGATGCCGCTCGGAAAGTGGCGCGCGTACGCCGCGCTCGGCCTGATGTGGGGCCTGGCCATGGCGCCCAACCGGATCTCAAACGCCGCCCATTCCGCGCTCGTGCTGTTGATCCTGTTGCTGGCAATGACCATCGTGGTCAGCTCCATACTCGGCGAGATCTGGCGCAGAACTCATAACATCGGCCTCACCGCCGTCTGCTATGGGTGCTTCTCCACCCAGGCAATGGGAATCCTCCCGTTCCTGTTCCCCGACGCCAACGTACGGTTCCCCTGGGGGGGCACGTACGGGGTCGTCTCAATTATCGCATGGGGGATTGTCGCCGCTTTCCCAACTTTTTTCTTCGGCAAGCTCGCCCAGCCCGCCATAGCGAAAAACGGGGGCTGACTCACTACTGTCCGGTTATAAGTCATTGAACTCCAACTGTTTGCTCATGACTTGTTCTTCGTTTGCTACTTGATGTTCAAGAAACACCTGTAAAATGGGCCTTTTTTCAAAGAGTGTCAGACTCAAG
>JAPLKX010000077.1 GCA_026387845.1 Candidatus Hydrogenedentota bacterium
GTCCAACCGCTCTTCATGGATCCGGGTTCGGTCTTGCTCGGCGCTACGGGGAACATGGGCACGCGCCTGCTCCGAATCGAAAAACAGGAGAAAACCTGGAGCGTCAAAGAAGAGTGGACGACCAGAAAGTTAAGGCCCTACTTCAACGACTTCGTCGTCCACAAGGGGCACTGCTACGGGTTCGACGGAAACAGACTGGCGTGCATTAACGCCATAACTGGAAAGCTGCAATGGGAAGGGAAGCGTTACGGCGGGCAGCTATTGCTCATGTCTGATATGGACACGCTTCTCGTGTTGAGTGAGACAGGAGATGTGATTCTCATCCCCGCGACCCCGGAAGGGTTCAGTGAGATTGCGAGTTTCAAGGCCATTAGCGGGAAGACGTGGAATCATCCCGTGGTGGCCCATGGGAGACTGTTCGTCAGGAATGCCGAGGAAGCCGCCTGTTTTGCATTGGGCACGGCGCCGTAGGGTTAAGAACCCGACCGTAACTTAGTACACGTATCCATAAATATGGCAACGTATAATACACAAAGCAAAAAACGGGGACTGACTCGATTTTCGGCAGTTTGAAAATCGTGTCTGTCCCCGCTTTTTGCGGCATGAATACGTCAGCGAATTTATGAAGTGGCCCACTAAACTCGCACCAGATTCGACTAGTTGCCGTCATGAATTAAGCACCTTGAGGAAGTAGTCCTGCAGTGTTCTGCGGCGAGGCATTATGCCCGCTACGCGATAGCCCGTGTTGAGCAAAAACGAGTTGAGTTGGTGAATGTTCGCGTCGCGCAACACCACGTCAAGCCGACCCGGCCGCGCCTCCACCGACACCACCCACGCCATATCGACCAGCCGTTTTGCGGCGGCTTCCGCTGCATCGATCAGGACCTCCGCGTGCGTCTGGTCGTAGGACAGCAGGGCGTCGGTCCGGTCGCATACGATCAGCCGCCCTTTGTTGATAATAGCCACGCGATCGCACAGTTCTTCGACCTCGTGCAGCATGTGGCTCGAGAAAATTATCGTGACAAACGCCTCGTTCGCCAAGTGGCGCAGCAACCCCAGCATTTCTTGCGTTGCCTCGGGATCCAGCCCGTTCGCCGGCTCATCCAGTATCAGCAGTTCCGGCTCGAGCAGAAGCGCCTGAGCAAGACCGAGACGCTGCCGCATCCCCATCGACAGCGTCTGCACCTTTTTGCTCGCCACCTGCAGAAGGCCCACCCGGTCAAGCGCCTTGTCCACCGTCACTTCGCGCCGGGCCAGCCGCGCCAGGATCACCAGGTTCTCCCGGGCCGACAAATGCCCGTAAAAAGCCGGCCGCTCGCAAACCACCCCCAGCCGCGACATGATCTCGAGAAAATGACGGCGCATGTCTTTGCCAAATATCGAAATCGAACCCGACGTCGGACGAATAAGCCCCGCCAGCATCCCGATCGTCGTGCTTTTCCCCGCGCCGTTCGGCCCGAGCAGGCCCAGAACCTCGCCCCCCTGCACCTCCAGGTTCAGATGATCCACCGCCAGCGTCGAACCATAACGCTTGACGAGTTCAACCGTCTGAATGCACACAGCCATGAGTCAATTCTACTCTATTCGGTGCGCGCGATGCTAAAGTAGGCGCGGTCGTCTCGCCCGCGCCGTCCAGCACCCCAGCCTCTCCGGTGAGAAGCGGCAATTGAGAAACCCCAAACCTTGTCTGGGCATGAGGTTGAATACAAGCTAAGACCTCTGGCCCGGATCCGCACGTAAGAAACGCGGCAAGATGCCGCGTCTACGTTTGCGGCCAATGTAGATGCCGCGTCTACGTTTGCGGCCAATGTAGATGCCGCGTCTACGTTTGCGGCCAATGTAGAAGCGGCATCTTGCCGCTTG
>JAPLKX010000129.1 GCA_026387845.1 Candidatus Hydrogenedentota bacterium
CCGAGCGTGGCGCGCGAACTGGTGGCGACGTCCGGGCCGAAACACAGCCCGTGCGGCCGGAGGAAATCGTTCAGTTGGTCCAGCACGACGCCCGCGCCTACGCGCACGGTTTTCTTTTCTGGATCAAGATCGGCGATCCACCTCGAGTGCCTGGCAAGGTCGATGATGAGACCGTCGCCCACCGCGCCGCCGGCCAGACCTGTGCCGGCGCCCCGCGGCGTGATCGGAATGCCCGCGTCGGCCGCGGCACGCATCACGGAGGCCGCCTCGCCAGGCGTTTTCGGAAACGCGACGGCAAGCGGCTCGATCTGGTAGATGGACGCGTCGGTCGCGTAAAGCTGGCGGGTCAGGGCATCGAACCGTATTTCGCAGCCGACGGAAGCGAGGGCCGATAGAGCGGATTTGGTCATTTCGGAAGGCAATCCAGGTAAATCAACATGGTGAAACTATACACGGAAGGGGGAAAGGCGTCCAACCACCGATTGCGGATTTCGGATTGCCGATTGTGGAAATTTCATGGGTCCCAATTGTCCCAGCCTTTATGCGGGTTTTTCGATGAAGGAGGGTTGGAAGCCTGGTATGGCGCTGTATTCGCTTGCTTTTTCTCTGAGGGCCCGGAACTCGTGGAGTTGCCGGTCGAGTTTTTCTTCGAGTTCGGGGGTGACTTCCGTGATGTCGGTTTCTTCAATGAATGTGATGATAGTCGAGGCGCTGGCGATAGGGTCGAATACGGCCCATTTTGCGGCGAACCCGAGAAAGATGCCGATGGCGAACAGGACAAACCGGGCGATGGTGTATTGGCTGAACCAGACGAGTGCCACCGCGCCAAGCGGGACCAGGAAAATAACGGTGCAGACCATCGCGAACCCGTAGCTGAGCAGGGTGAGCGTGACGGCGTTGGGGAGGATGGCTTTCCAACACTGGCTGTAGGTGAGCGTGGCGTTTTTCGCGGAGTCATAGATGTTTTCATTTTTTGCCCTGAACGTGTAGGCGAATACGGCCTCCTCGATGTAGGCCTGGCTGAGGTCGATGATTCTCCTGCCAAGCAGCATGCCGGTTTCAATTCCGGGCAGGGGCATCATGCTGCTGAGGTCGTTGGACCGGTTGATGGCGCGGATGGCGTCGCGCGTGAGCCGCCTGACGTGGGCAAGCGTGCCCACCCCTTTGAAATAGTGGGTGACCCTTCCGCGGGCCCATTTGGTCTGGCTGATGCCGGGGGGAAACTTGCCTTGGGTGACGATTTCGGTGATGACGGCGATGTGGCCCGCCCGCAGTTGGTGAAAGATGTACTCGTTGATGAACCCGCCGATCCCCAGCATCGCCGCCAGGCCCGCCGACAGCACAAAAAGCACCCAGAACGCACCGGGGCCGAATACCAGGCCAATCACGAACAGCATGGCCAGATACGCGATAACGCACAGGCATAGCGCGCCGTACATAAACGCGCGGTGAACCACGTAGGGGGTTGTCCGCATAACAATATCCAACGCCCGTCGAAGCTCGATGCCCATTTCCGGGTCTCCTGACTTGCTTTGGAGATTATGGCGGAGTTTCGGGGAGAAGTCCAGTTGGGGTGAATAGGAGGTATCGGACCGATCGGACCGATAAAAATCACGGGCGTAGCTCTGGCCGGCGTTGTCAAGAGGCGAATTGCCGTGATAGACTGGCCGCGGGAAGGTGGCACTACCTGGTGGGAGCGCTGTGGTAATTAACAACGCGCAAGACATGCCGGACCGCACTTCGGTTGAGCCCGTGGGGGATCAAGGGGGTTCTCAAGACGCGGAGGAGCGCAAACGGCTTTTGCTGGACCAGGCCAGCGTGAAGGCCCTGCTGGCCGCGGATGAAGCCCAAAATCCGCCGGCCGGTTCGGGTCCCGATAAGAACCTGCTGGGCGAGGACGCGCTCGACTCGCTGCTTGCCGGGAAGTCAGCGCTGGGGGCGGAACCGGGCGGTGCCGCGGCGGATACGTCTCACTTCTTTGATGCGGCCACCCTGGATTCGCTGCTCGGGGATGACACGATACTGGGGCCGGGCGGGACGACGGTCGAGGCGCCGCGGATGACCTCCGACGTCGAGTCGATGCTGGCGGCCAGGGAACCCAAGAAGCCTCCATCCCCCGAGGACTTGGCGCGGGCAACGCTTGACCAATCGGCCGTGGACGCCCTGTTGTCGGTTGCCGCAACGGATCTGGACGGGTCGCCCGCGGACGCGGTTCCCGGTGATGCGCCCGATATGCTCCAGCCGCCGGGATTGGAAGTCCCGATGACGGATGAAGACCCCGAGGCGCCCATCATTCAAGTGGACGAGGCGT
>JAPLKX010000524.1 GCA_026387845.1 Candidatus Hydrogenedentota bacterium
CAGGCCGGCGAGGGGAACGTCGTCACCGGCTCCGGCGATTTGATCGACGCCGGGCTCGACATCACCTCCGTCCAGGGATTCACCGTCGAGAGCGGCATCATCGTCGGCTCCCATGTTACGCTCCAGGCCCGCCAGCCCGTCACCCGCGACGTGTTTATTTGGGACCTCCGCATCGCGTCCAGCGTCATGGTCGGTTCCTACCAGTTGCGCGACGCCGCAGACCAGTTCGTCAGTTCCGGCGCCGCCGAGTGGCGTAAGCAGCGCGTCACCCCGAGCCCCACAGGAACCTGGGTCGCCGCGTTCTACGACCGAATCAGCCCAATAACCACACCACTGTCCCAGCACGCTCTCGTCAACGTGACCGCGCAAGCCGTCGACGGCACCCTCAGCGGAAACGGCGCGCTCCGCTTCATGAACGGCGAAAACGGGCGCAGGCTTTTCAACCTCGTCTCATCGTCCACCATCGGCAAGGACATCACCTGGGTGTGGCGCGGTACCGACCTGTTCGGCGACACCACCTGGCGCCTCCGTCACGCCGGCGATTTCCTCTACGGCGTTTACGAAAACCTCACCTCCGCCGGAAACCTCGAATCCATGGGCGCTGCCCTCTGGATCCGAACCAGCACCGCCACCAGCCTCTAGATCTTGATAAGCATCATGGAAGGTCAAGCCAAGGTTGGAGGCTCGAATCCGCCACCCGCTGCACTTCTTCACCGCCGCAGACACCGCAACGTGCCAAACCCTTCGCGCAAGCCACGCTGTTGTTGGTGAAAACGATTGTGATATCATCTCGCCTAAGGCGGCTAAGAAGCCGCTATCAGAATCTTTGTTCGTGACTCTGAGCCCACATCTACGCAAGATGCGCAGATGTCGCGAACAAAAATTCTAATAATAGCAAGGGGACGAGAGGAAGGTCTATGGCCCTGGCAGTCACATGCGGCGGTTGTGGACGAACGTTCCGGGTCAAGGAAGAATATCGGGGAAGACACGGAAAGTGTCAGGTCTGTGGTGCGGACATGGTAGCCGAAGGAGATCATGTCCCGGACCATGATGTTTTCATCAGTCATTCGCACCATGACCAGGCGGCGGCACACGCGATCGGTAACGCCCTCGAAAGCCGTCAAATCCGTTGCTGGATGGCGCCTCGCGACGTGCCCCCGGGCGCGACGTGGTCTGCGGCCATTACGGGCGCCATCTCGGAATGCCAAATGATGGTGCTCGTCTTCTCATCTCATTCCAATCATTCGGGTGAAGTGCTCCGCGAAGTGACCTGCGCGGTGGACAACGGCGTAGTCATCATCCCATTCCGCATCGAAGATGTTGAAATGTCCAAGGACATGAAGTACTTCCTGGCGCCGTTGCACTGGCTGGACGCGCTGACGCCTCCACTTGCACAGCATGTGGCTAAACTGGCGCAGCGCGTCGAGTCGCTGCTCTTGGAAAAGGGACGTGTCCCGGCCAAGGAACCTTCGTCCGGCGCTGAGGATGCTGCCAGTCCTCATGCGGAGGAGGCGCCGCCGCCCCGCCCATCCGGCAATTACATAAAGGCATTTCTGGCCGCCGCGCGTTTCCTCCTGTCGATGGTTTGTTTATTGGGACATTGCGCGAGGACTCTTTTGGCGGCCGCGCGTTCCCTCCCGGCGATGGTTCGTTCATTTGGGAATCGCGTGAGGACTCTTCCGAGCGCCGCGCGCTCTCTATTCTTCTCGCCGCGTGTCCGCACAGGGTTTATCTTGACTGTAGTGTTCCTTGTACTGCTTGGGACGGCAAGCTACGTTTTTGGCTGGAGTGCACGGCACGCAGGCGAAGAAAGCATATTCGACGAGATCCGGATGGTGTGGATTCCGCCAGGCGAGTTCATGATGAGCAGCCCGGAGAGCGAACCGGAGCGAGATGGCAACGAACGGCCGCTGCATCGGGTGGCAATCTCTCGGGGTTTTTGGCTTGGGAAGTATGAAGTGACGCAGGCGCAATGGCAGGCGGTGATGGCCGGCGCCCCTTCTAAGTTCAAAGGAGACACTCTGCCGGTCGAGTGCGTGTCGTGGGACGATTGCCATGAGTTCATATGGCGGTTGAACGCAAAAGGAGAAGGGTTGTTTCGATTACCGACGGAGGCGGAATGGGAATATGCGTGCCGGGCGGGGACGACGACGCCGTTTGCGTTTGGGGAGACGATATCGCCGGAACAGGCCAACTACAATGGCGATGGCACGTACTGGAATGGCCGGGAGGGTGTCTATCGTCAACAGACGACACCGGTGGGTAGTTTCCGGCCGAATGCGTGGGGGCTGTACGACATGCACGGGAACGTGTGCGAATGGTGCCAGGATTGGTGGCACGACACGTATCAGGGTGCGCCGGAGGACGGGAGCGCGTGGGAATCGCCGGCGGGGGAGCGCCGGGTGTTGCGCGGCGGTTCATGGGACGACACTCTGCGAAACTGCCGCTCGGCGGCCCGCGAGCCCGACACGCCGGGCTCCCGGCACGGCGCCCTCGGGTTTCGTGTAGTGCGGACTCCCTAACCCTGTGTTCTTTACCCTTCCGTCATCGCGCTGAAGGCGCGATTGCATTTTTTGAGATTCTGCGATGATTACAACTGAACGCATGCACCATCTTCTTGCCTTCGTTCGTCACCGTGATGCGCGCCGAATTCCGAAACGGCATCGGCCAATAACAATTCCTCGCACGGCCCTCCGAAGTCACTGAGACCGGCAGCGAACCAACGCCTAGCCCCAAAAAAGCAATAAGTGTGGACAAAACCAACTTCCTCATAGCGTTTCTCCTTTTCGACCCGCCTCCAGAATGACAGACCAATCGCCGGGTTGCGACCCATTTTGCCCTGAAAAACGATCTGGTTTTGTTCGTCCTATCGGTCCTGTTGGTTCCATTGGTCCTATTGTTTTAAAATCAAGCCGGCAAAGGATAAACGCCACATGCTCGACTCATGGGTATTGACGCTCAAGAATGTCCTGCTACCGATGTTCTGCAAGCAATGCGGTGAACGTATCCTCACGGAAGAGAACACGTGCTTCTGCCCGGCCTGTTGGGAGCAAAGCCCGCGCATCACCCGCCCTTTCTGCACGATCTGCGGGCGCCCCCACACTGGGGCGGTGGGGTTTGGCAGCGCGTCCAATTTCCCCTGCGCCTTCTGCCGCGCCGCTCATGACCGCCCGTTCCGCAGAATCTATGGCGCGGCCCTCTACCTGGATGCCGTCCAGATGGCCATCAAACTGTTTAAGTTTAATGCCCGCCCAAGGTTAGCTCAACCCCTCGGCGCCATGATGGCCGATTTCGCAAAGGCCGAAATGCCTCTCGACGATTACGACCTGCTCGTACCCGTCCCCCTCCACCGCGTCCGCCGCCGAGAACGCGGGTTCAACCAATCCGAACTCCTTGCCCGCGAACTGCTCCCCGTATTCCACAACACCCGGCTCGACCTCTCCCTCTACCGAATCCGGCCCACCCGCGTTCAAAGCCTCGCCGCCACCCCGGCCGAGCGTAAAGCAAACATTGTCGGGGCGTTTGCCGTTCAAGGCGACGGTTTGAGGGGGAAAACGGTATTATTAATAGACGACGTGGTAACGACCGGCGTCACCACCGGCGAATGCGCCCGGGCATTGGCGCGGGCCGGCGCCGCAAACGTCGATGTATTTGCAGCCGCTTTGGTTGCGGCGGGCGATGCGCTATGATTACGGGCGCCTAGAATACCGGAGGTACAGTTATGACGGAGTCGAAACCTTGCTTAGGCCACTGCGGGAATCTCGCGATCCGGTACCGCGACGTGGCAAAGGAACACTACGTGTTCTTGGACTCGGAGAAAATGAAGGTGTGCACCGGCTGCAACTTGTTCGCCATCTGCACGTTCCAGACGTACAACGACCTCTTTAAAGACCTGGTACGCCTGGTAGATTCCAAAGGCCGCGACAGGCACCCGCGGATTGGCTGAAGGCCAAGTTACCTTATGTTCGCCGTGAACTGCCCTACAAGGCCCATCAGACCCGCTACCTTCTTTATACGGACCTGATCAAACCGCAGTTGCTTGAGCTTGTTCTTCGCTTCTTCTTCATTTCGTGCTACGACCGTACCACTTTCCGAGTGCTCTTCCCTCGAGGTTTCCGTGGCTACGTATTTGTACAGTGGCACAACTCTACCCTCCTCTGTACGAGCATGCGCAACATTCACCTGTTCTCAAAAGAGCATATAAACGGGAATGAATTTCGCGCACGCCTAATAATACGAACAAAGTAAGAATTCTGGTATAATCCCGAGCCCGCGGGAATCTAGCACAAATAAAAATGAAAATCAAGTAAATTCTGCTCTCAATATTCCAACCTGCCGGGAAAAAGGCGTTCGCGGGTCAGGGAATACGATCCGCTCGTTGCCCCGGCTATCGGTGCACGTGTAATATAAGCGTATGAGTACATACGCGTATGAATAAGGACCTTTTTGATCAGGCCGCCGCCGAAAGGCTCCGGAAAGAAGCCCCGCTGGCACGACGCGTGACGCCTCGCACGCTCGACGAACTGGTCGGCCAGGAACATATCCTCGCCCCAGGCAAGATCTTGCGAAGGGCTATCGAAGCCGACAGAATCACCTCGCTCATCCTCTACGGCCCGCCCGGCAGCGGCAAGACCGCGCTCGCTCGAATCATCGCCATGCGGACCAAGTCCGCATTCGAACCGCTTAATGCCGTCGCCTCCGGCGTAAAGGAACTACGGCAGTTGCTCGATGCCGCCCGCCAACGCCAGGTGCACGAT
>JAPLKX010000279.1 GCA_026387845.1 Candidatus Hydrogenedentota bacterium
TTTCGTCCCTTATGTCCTTTTCGTCCCTTCATTAAGCCCTGTGAATCACCCATCAACTTCTGTAAAATCTCGGCTACCTAAGGAGGCACGATCTTGAAACTCAACTGGCTCGAATTCGCCGCCATGAACAACCCCGTTCGCGCATGGCTCCAGCACCACATCGAGGCCCGCCGGCTGCTCGAAATGGGCGGCCCCGCGACCAACGCCCGCGCGCTCGAAATCGGGTGCGGCCGCGGCGTCGGATCCAAACTCATCCTCGATGTCTTCCACGCCGCAACCGTCGACGCATTCGACCTCGATCCGCGCATGATCAAACGCGCCGCCAAACGCCTCAAAAACCGCGGCAACCGCGTCACACTCTGGGTCGGCGATGCCACCCAAATCAACGCCCCCGATTCCACCTATGACGCGGTCTTTGACTTCGGCATCATCCATCACATCCCCGACTGGCACAAAGCCGTGGCCGAAGTCCACCGTGTGCTCAAACCCCGCGGCAGGTTCTACGCCGAAGAGATCCTCAAAGATTTTATCCTCCACCCCCTCTGGCGCCGCCTGCTCGATCACCCCCGCCAAGACCGCTTCGACCACCAGCAATTCATCGACGCGCTCAACCAAGCGGGCATGACCGTCACCGCGGACAAACCGTTCCGCCAAAGCATCGGCTGGTATATCGCCGAGAAGAAGACTTAAGACCTGCCGCCATCAACAGGCTATTGAGTTCGTCGAACGATGAGACGTAAATAGTTTTCATTCCCCGACTTACCAGCTCTAGCCTCATGATATGCATTCCCACAGCCCCTATTCAAAGGCACTCTGGGAGAGACTCCCCAAAACCCTTCCTTTTCCCCACTATGTAACATTCGGGTGGCAAATTACGGCGTACTGTGCTATTTTTTACTGAACATGATTAATGCAGAAGATGGACTGCCCACCTACAGATGAGAGGCACACGAGCCATGGAGCCGAAAATTAAACTCTTTCTGAGTTCAGCACAGACAGGGGAATTTGCGACCGAAAGAGAAGCGTTGCCTTCTTTTTTTGCCAAGCAGCCTCTGTCAGTGATGTTCTATTTGTGGAAAATTGAAGAGATTCCGTCTCCCAATCCGGTTGGAATTCACTACAGGACGAATGTTGGTAGTTCTAACGGAATGATTCTGCTCCTCGGTCAAGAACTGAGCGTGCACGTTGCCGAGGAGTACCGTCTTAGCCAGAACAGAAAACTGCCCGTCTTTGCATTCATCAAGGCCAAAGCGGCCCATAGTCCTGAAATGGTCAAATTCATTGAACATGTCCGTGCGTCGTCAGTAACCGCTGACTACCATTCCTTTCCGGATCTAGTTGGAAAGCTGGAAGACGCCTTATTGAGCCACTTTATGCGCCTTCCCCATCGAGAAACAAATATCACCACTACGCCCCAATCAGATGAAGAACAGACACTTCGGCTGCTGGTGGGAATAGTTGATTCTGATGCCGCTGAGACTACGAAAGAAAAAGTCTTGGAGTCATTGCTCTTAGAAACGCTCTTGCGCAAAAAAGAACCTCACTCACCGGCGGAATTAAAGAAGACTGTTCTTGCCGTTCTTCCGTTCCCTGGAGCCGCACTTGAAGCCGATTTGGAGAAAGCAATAGCTAGACTAGCCACAAACTCGAACGTAACGTCCGATAGCGGGGGTTGTTTTGCGCTCAATGAGGTCGAGCGAAATAGACTGAAAAAGCAGTTCGAAGAAAGTGAAGCAGAAGAAAACAAGATGTTTCAACGGTTTTACCGCAGACATTCGTCCTCGTTCGCTTCAATTTCCTATGATAGATACAAGCAGGTAGTGAGATATTCCACAAGCCAAATTCTTCAGGAAAACGCTTTCAGACTTGCCCACCTCCAGCTCGAAGGGGATCGTTCAAGCGAAGCTTATGACTCAGATGAACTTGGCCGAATGATAACATCAGCCCTCTGGAAAGAAAGTAGTCTTAGAAAGGGAATAGGACAATGGCATTCTGCTATCACTGAAATAATCACTGACGATAAGCCGCAGACTGTGAGGTGGCTGAACAGACAACGTAAGGTCTACTGGCTTCTCGCCACGCTCGGAGTTGATCCCTCATTCTCAGCTTTGCGTCGCGATTACCTCCGGAGATATCGAATATATCTTGACTCGCATATTGTTTTGCGCGCGATCGTGAATGCTGGTGGTGAGTACAAAATATGCGCCGACTTAGTTCGCATGGGGAAGGACTCGGGAGTTGAGATGTTTATCTCTGATGGGATGTTCTTAGAAGTATATAGCGCATTTCGCTCAGCAAGCGACACATTTCATAAGGCTGGGCGTGATATAGCCCGTATGGCAGATATATATACTCACTTGGAAAGAAAGTGGGACATCTTGAGTGGCTATATGGCAGCGTGTGAAGAATATCCTAAACTAACTTTCGACAGGTACCTGGAACGATATTATTCACCTGTGAATAGGGCAAAGCTTTATACTTACATCGAACACGAGTTGGGGGTCCATGTGGAGCCGCTCTACGATTTTAACACGTTAGAATTGGAGGAAATTGACAATATAAGAAGTCACCTACTGGAGAGGCGGAATCAGCAGATACAGGCGATGGCGCCTGATGAGCAGGAGAAATTCAGGAGATTGTATTTCTTGCGTCAGAACGAAGCAAAGCAAATCGCAATGATTTGCAAGAAAAGGGCTGAAGCTGACTCCGCTGACTTGCAGTCTTGGTTTGTCACTTTTGATCAGTTTGTGTATGAAGTCTCCTTAGAACTGGTGAAGAAAAATCCAACGCGTTACCAGGTGCCCTGCTTTATGAAGCCAGCAAACTGGCTTGAGATATTAGTCAATGCAAGCTCAGGAAGTGTGGCGATAAACGTTTTTAGGGAAGTATTTGCCTCAGCCGCAATTCAACACGCCGCTGACTTGGTAGAGACTCAGGTAATTGCGGGAATGTTGGCTGCCAGAATGGATAGACACATTACGAGCTTGGAAGCACTCCGAGAACAGTTTGCAGACATAATGAATAGACCGGCTGTACAAGGTCTGTACAAAGCCCTTTACTCGGCAGAAGCCGACGAAGCAAAGCTGGTTGAGATCCAAAAGGCATTAATATCTGAGTTGTCCCAAGAAGTTGGCAAGCTGAAGAAGGATCTCCTACAAGCCAAGGTTGAAGCTGAAGGAGTTACTAAAGAAATAGAAAAGGAGCGCAAGAAAGTCAAGTACTACAAAGCTGTCGCAAGCAGTGCAAAACTGAGGCCTAAGAAAAGAAGAAAGCCATAGAGTTTGCAGGATTAAAACTTGTTACGCAAATTTATGCATGATCTGTTCAGTTAAGACTTCATTCGCAATTCCGCCCAGACGATTTGCTGATCCGGCCGGGCGCTTTTCTGCCTGATTATGGCGGTGTTGTAGCCGTCTTTGATGGCGGTGATAGGGCAGTTGAACTGGATGGCGCGGGCAGCGCCGGGGAACTGGCCCGGATTCTCGAGATCGGCCACAGACTCGCACGCTACCCCGTTGATTGTCGCTTCAAACTTGCCTTCCGCAACACCATCCTTCGCCGCAAGACCGGCCACGAACCTGGCTTCTCCCTTTTTCGGCGCGGGCCCGATATGGATCTTGAATTCCGCCCCGTTCCGCGCATCCGCCGGCAGTTGCGCGCCGTTTGATGCTCCCGGCGCAACGGTATCGCGATACGTGACCGGGTAACGCCGCGGCTGCGACGTGACTACCCCCAGATCCAGCCCCTGTTCCAGCAGCATCCGGTAGGCTTCAGGCCCGCCCGTCATCGGCGCCGGATCCATGTAATTAAATGTGTAGATCTGATCCGCCCCGCGCTCGAGGCAGGACGCCGCAAAGCCCCGAGTCGACATGATGTCGTTGCCAGTAGCTTCGGCGCCCGGATATGCCCGCAGAAGGATTTCTGCTCCCGGTGCAAGCACCACTTTTGTTTCCGCCAGATCTTTCCGCCACTGCTCGACGGGGATGTCGAAATCGGTCGTCGCCCAGAACGGCGTCGGGACCAGCATGTCGATCAGCCCTTCCCGCGCCCACGCCTGCGCGTCCATACCAAGGCCGTACGACGATTCAGGCGTCGTCGGCACGCGCGCGCCCAACTGAATCGTGTGCCCCCGTTTCGCCGACCACTCCCGCGTCAACGCCCGCACGTCGCGCATGAACTGCGTCAGGATCGCCCGGCCTTCCGCCTCGTGCCCCGGCTTGAAATGGTAGCCAAACCGCATCCAATCCAACTCGAGGCCGTCCGGGTCGTACCGCTCGAGCAGTTCCCGGATAAACTTCATGTGATGCTCCCGCACCTCCGGAATCCCATAATCGAACGCCCGGTCGGTCCACCCCGCGCCGCCGGGTACGCGCCAGTACTCCGGATGATCGATCCAAAACTTCGAGTGGATGTAGCTCGTAACGTCGTCGACGTTATGCACGTCGTTCATCCGCATCGACAGCCACGGGCTGATCCCCTTCTCGCGGCACCGCGCGATCCACACCGCGTACGGGTCCAGACCCCGCTCATCGAGCAGCTTCGCATTCGACATCCACCGCGTCGCCACCGGGTCGTTCTTCGGCTCGACCTGGCTTGGCGTCATGTCCCAGATCGCGTCCCACACGCTCGACCGGTAGCTGGCCTTCATCGCGTTGGGACAGAGAAACAGATGCGTCACTTTCGTGCCCGCATACTGGTCAACGAACGCGTTCAGCCCTTCGATCGTCATTTGCTCGGGCTCGCGCGACATGAAAAAATGGCTGTCGTCTTCATTGATGATAAAACCGCACAAGCACATCAGGCAGGCAATCAGCATGGCCGCGTCTCCGTTTCCAATTGTCCCAATGGTCTCAATGGTCCCAATTGTCCCAAATTGAAAGGGCGCCTCTCGCTATCGTGCGGAGGCGCCCCTGAAACCCGCTTCGTCAGTTGGCCACTTTGGGTATGCACTGTTCCGCGGCGTCGATCACGCTTTGTTCGAGTACGATATCTTCGAGTTTTCCGCTGAAGTAGGCGTCGTACGCGGTCATATCGAAATGCCCGTGCCCACTCAAATTGAACAGGATCGTCTTCTTCTCGCCGGACTCCTTGCACTTGAGGGCTTCGTCGATGGCGATGCGGATCGCGTGAGCCGTCTCAGGCGCGGGAATGATGCCTTCCGCCCGCGCGAACGTGACGGCCGCCTCGAAGCACGGGTTCTGCAGGCAGGCCACGGCCCGCATGACTTTCTCGCGCACGAGCACCGCCAGCAGCGTCGCGATCCCGTGGTAGCGCAGCCCGCCCGCGTGGATGCCCGCCGGCACGAAATTGTGGCCCAGCGTGTACTGCTTGAGCAGCGGCGTCATCATCCCCGTGTCGCCGAAATCGTACGCGAACAGGCCCCGCGTCAGCGTCGGGCACGCCGCCGGCTCAACGCCGATGAAGTCAATTTTCTTGCCGTTGCGCAGCTTGTCCTTGGCGAACGGAAACGAGATCCCGGCAAAATTGGACCCGCCGCCGCAGCACCCAATCACCACGTCCGGGTACTCGCCCACGCTTTCCATCTGCAACTTCGCCTCTTGACCAATAATGGTCTGATGAAGCAGGACGTGGTTCAGCACGCTGCCCAGGCTGTACTTCTTCTTCCCGCCGCTTTTCGCCGCCACCTCGATCGCCTCCGAGATCGCGATCCCCAGCGAACCCGTCGTGTTCGGCTGCTCCGCCAGGATCTTCTTGCCAAAGTCCGTCTCGTTGCTCGGGCTTGACACCACCCGCGCACCGTACGTCTGCATCAGCGACCGCCGGTACGGCTTCTGCTCGAAGCTCACCCGCACCATGTACACGGTGCATTTCATGTTGAAAAAAGCGCACGCAATCGACAGCGCCGTGCCCCACTGGCCCGCACCCGTCTCCGTCGTCAGTTCGTTTACGCCCGAAATCTTGTTGTAATACGCCTGCGCGATGGCCGTGTTCAGCTTGTGGCTGCCCGACGGGCTCACGCTCTCATTCTTATAAAAGATCTTCGCCGGCGTACCCAGCGCCTTCTCCAGCCGGAACGCCCGGCGAAGCGGCGTCGGACGGTACAGCCGGTACGCATCCATGATCTCGCCCGGGATCGATATCATGCTCTGGCCCGACGCCTCCTGCTCGATCAGCCCCGGCGGAAACAACACCGCCAAGTCCGAAGGATTCACAGGCTGGTGCGTCCCCGGATGAAGAGGAGGCGGAAACGGCACCGGCAGGTCCGGGATTATGTTGTACCACGCATCCGGCATCTTAGACGGATCAAGAAGTATGTTGTATTGATTCATTGCACGTGTCTCCCCATAAAAACCTTTTTTTCGACCAGCGGCCCATTATGACGCACCGGGTTACGACTCTTCGTCCAGAACGCCCAACCGCCCCGATGCCCTACCCCTATCTTATATCAGATTTCTTCATAGGAAAAAAGTTGCCACCTCCCCTCCATATGATCCATCCGATCAGTCTGATCCGTCCGATCAGTCCCTCCCGCCATGCCCCGGACCGGCGCTTCCCCGGACCGGCGCTTCCCCGGACCGGCGCTTCCCAAGTTGCGAACCCGCCGTAAAGATCCTATACTGGG
>JAPLKX010000210.1 GCA_026387845.1 Candidatus Hydrogenedentota bacterium
AAAGGCGAGCCAGTCCCCGTTTTTCGCTTAGGTTGTTTTTGGAGCGGACACGGCGAAGCCGGGTTGAAGCGCACCCGTGTTTAAAGGTAGGGTAGAGGTGGAAGCTACGCTGGTTACGGAAGCTGAACAAGGAGGTATCTCATGCGAAAGTGTTTTGTATTCCCGTTTTTGATCAGCCTGATCGCGGCGCCCGCCCTTGCCCAGGACTCGATCGACCAAATCGAACAGGGCGTCTCCGCACAATTTGCCAAGTTGCAGTCGTTCTCCGGCGCCTACGACCTGACCGCAAGCTTCAAGCTCAAACCCGAACAGACGGCCCCCATGAACCTGGTGGGCGGCGGCACAGTCGATTACGCCAAAGTGGGGGAGACGCCCCGCTACAAGGGGTTCCTCTGGGCGGGGTTCAGCCCGACCGGCCGGCTGCTGCAGGCCCAAGCGCTCTACGACGGCCAAATCGGCTACTATGAAGCGCTGGCGCCGTTGTTCAAGCTCAACGAGTCCGGGCAGGCTACCATGGCCGAAATCGTGCCACCGGGAGGCAAGTTGGTCTTCGATGCCATGCGCAAAAACCTGGCAAATCTCACCGCCCTGCCCGCGGAACAGGTCAACGGCCAGGACTGCTACGTGCTTCGGGCTTCCATAAAGGACGCCGAATCGCCCGTGGCCGGCCTGAAAGCCTGGTTCGCCAAAGCCACTGGAATCCTGTACAAAGTCACGCTGGCGGATGCCGCGGGTGCGGATATGGCCGTTATAACAATGAATGACGTGAAGGTGAACGGCGAAATGGCCGGCGACCCCTTCAAGTTCGTATCGCTCGCCCCGCCTCCGCCGCCCGCGCCCCCTGCCGCACCGGCGCCCGCGGACACCACACAGAAATAGCAGGTCCATCGATCCGATCGGTCCGATCAGTCTGATCGGTCGGATCGATGATTCGTTCAGCGGAAGAGGCGACATGACTGCCAACACACCTTCGGAATTGCACAAAACCGTCCTCAAGGCGGTGATGCATACGCCCGTTGTTGACATGCACACGCACCTGTTCGCCCCGCCGTTCGGCGATATGCTGCTGCGCGGCATCGACGAACTGTTGACGTACCACTATCTCATCGCGGAAGTCATGCGGGTCGCCCCGATCGACTCCGGCGATTTTTACGCCATGCCCAAGCGGGCCCAGGCCGGCCTGATCTGGCGCGAACTGTTCATCGAGCGCAGCCCGGTCAGCGAGGCCTGCCGCGGCATCCTCACCGTGCTGACCCGCCTCGGCCTTGATACGGCGTCACGGAACCTCGACGAGTTCAGAGGGTTTTTCGATGCCCTGGACGTGGGCGACCACGTCGACCTCGCGTTCCGCACCGCAGGCCTCAAAGCCGCCGTTATGACCAACGACCCGTTCGACGACGTCGAGCGCGAGGTGTGGCTGCGCGGATTCGACCCGGATGACAGGTTTCTGCCCGCACTCCGCATCGACCCGCTCCTGAACGATTGGCCAAGGACCTGCGAAAAACTTGCCGCCTGGGGATATAAAGTAGACACAACGCTCAATCACACCACGCTCGCCGCCGTCCGCAAGTTCCTCGCCGAGTGGCTCGGCCGTACCAAGGCGCTTTACATGGCCGTGTCTCTGCCGCCCAACTTCGCCTTCCCCGAAGAATCGCCGCGCGCGGAAATCATGGAAGACTGTGTTTTGCCTGTCGCGCGCGAATCCGGCGTGCCGTTCGCCATGATGATCGGGGTCAAGCGTGGCGTGAACCCGGCATTGCGGCTCGCCTCCGACGGCGTCGGCCTCGCCGATGTTGACAGCGTCGTGCGGCTGTGCGGGTCGTTTCCCAAGAACAAGTTCATGGTGACGATGCTGGCCCGCGAGAACCAGCACGAACTCGCCGTCGCCACGCGCAAATTCTCGAACTTGCTCCTGTTCGGCTGCTGGTGGTTCCTCAACAACCCCTCCCTCATCGACGAAATCACCCGAATGCGATTCGAACTTCTCGGCCTCAGTTTCGTCCCCCAACACAGCGACGCCCGAATTCTCGATCAGGTCATCTACAAATGGGACCATTCCCGCAGGATCATCGCGGACGTACTCGCCGACAAATACGCCGGCCTGCTCGACGCCGACTGGGCCGTCAACGAGCACGAAATTCAACGTGACGCTCAACGGCTCCTCGAAACCAACTTCCGCGATTTCCTCAGCCGGTGACACCAGCGAAGCAGGATGGGAACCCCCGCAAACGGCGCGCGCGCGGCGCATACTTCAGGTACAATCGGCTGTTACCGGACTAGTCCGTGTGATGTTAGGGAAGCTACAATGAGACAATTGGGACAATTGAGACGATTGGGACTGCCGGGGGGCGTCCCAGACATGGCACAGTCGTCATGCTTGACCTGAACGCTCCCGAAACCCGGTGGACGGGCGTGCGCGAAGTGATGGGCATGTCCTGGCCGATCATCCTGGGTTCACTTTCCTACACGATCATGCTGTTTGTCGACACCGCGATGGTCGCCCGCCTGGGAACCGAGAACCTCGCCGCCATCGGGTCCGCCGGGCTGTGGTCTTACATCCTGGGCTGCTTTATCCTCGGGGTGGTCGGCTGCGTGAGCACGTTTGTCTCGCAGAGCATGGGCAGGGGCGCCATGGAAAACTGCGCCAGGTACGCCTGGCAAGGCCTCTATATCTCGCTGGCCGCGATCCTGCTCGCCCTCATCCTGTGGCCCATTTCGGGCCCCCTGTTCCGCATGTTGCCTCACACACCCGAAGTCACCCGCCTCGAAACCATCTACTTTCAGGTGCGCCTGCCCGGATACGTTATGATGGCCATGACGACCGCGCTCGCCGCCTTCTTCCAGGCGATCGGCCGGCCTTCCATCCCGATGAAGGTCGCCATCATCGCCAATCTTACCAACGCCGGCCTCAACTACCTGCTTATTTACGGCAAGTTCGGGTTTCCCAACTGGGGAATCGGCGGGGCCGCGGCCGCTACCGTAATCGCCATGACGCTCCAGGTCGCCATGCTCATGTGTATCTTCCTCAGCGAACCCATCGACGCAAAGTTCGCCAGCCGCGCCGCGTTCCGCCTTGACTCGGTCAAGGTACGTGAACTCCTCCGGATTGGGTTGCCTGCAGGGGCCATGTTCTTCATGGACATCTTCAACTGGGGCATCTTCTCGACCGTCATCGTCGGCTACTTCGGCGCCGTCACGCTCGCCTCGCACAACGCCGCAATGAGCTTCATGCACCTCTGTTTCATGCCCGCCGTCGGGCTCAACCAGGGGATCGCCGCCATCGTCGGATACTACATCGGAAAACAGCGATTCCATCGCGCCGTCAAACGCACACACACCGCCATGAAAATCGCTGTCATCTATATGTTCATCGCCGGGCTCGTTTTCGCCGTATTCGGCGGTCGCCTCATCGCCACATTCTTCAGCAGCGACCCCGCCGTCATCCAACTCGGCCACATCCTCCTGATCCTGTCCGCCGCATTCCAGGCTTTCGACGCCATCAACATCATCGCGGGCGGCGCGCTCAGAGGCGCCGGAGACACCCGGTGGATGGCCATCGCCACCTTCGCCCTTAACTACTTCGTGTTCCTTCCCGCCGCCATGGTGCTCGCATTCCCCGCAGGGCTCGGCGCCATCGGCGCCTGGATCGGCGCCACCGGACACATCATCATCCTCGCCGGATTCCTCTTCGCCCGCTTCGCCCGCGGCCAGTGGCAACACATCCGCATCTTCTCCGAAGACGCCGCCGTAACCAAGTAGGCATGACCACGGAATACGGGCGCGATAATCACTATGCCTAATGCGACCGCCATCATCATCCCGCCGCGGCCCTTCCTGCATCCCACAATGGAGAAGCACCGAGACCAGGTTGCAGAGAACCACCGCAAAGATATTGTCGCAGGCTTACGTTGACGCCACAGGCCCAGCCTCGTGAACACCTAGTCCCGCTTTGTAGTCTCCGTATGCCCCGTTTGACCGCCTCACATTTCGTCCCCACGCCTGATGACCACCCCTTTCGCTTGGGCAAGTTTGTTTATCCTTTCCCGCAATATATGGTCGCTAGTTAAAACTGCGGAGGCTCAGTGCGTAAGTGTTGACGTACCCGCCAGAAGCCAACGCCCTTTCATTTATTTCAACAACCAGCTTTGCGGCCTTTTCCTGATCAGCCGTCTCTCTCAGATCCTTCTTTTTTCCGAATCCGAACATGCCGATCTCCTTTTTGCAGTGTGTCTAAGTCGCCCACTTGCTATCATTTGGATTGTGGACCAAATTGAATACCTCCTGTGCCACAGCTTGGGCACACCACTTCAAACCATCCTCCTTGACGGGTCTTCCCGGTTGCAGTATGCTTGGCCGCGGTGGGAAAAAGCGCACGCGTGCGTCGCGCTGCGAGGAGGCAGATGGAAGGCAGGGACGGGGTCTTCGATTTCCTGGAGAACCGCATTATCACGCACTATCCGGCTGCCCGGCTGATCCTCGAAGGCCGGATGCCCGCCCCGAGAACCGCCATCGTCTACCCGACGTACGTCTGCAACCAGAATTGCCTGTGGTGCGAGTATGCCGACGACAACGCCAACCTCTGCAATATCATGCCGGGCTCGGATCTGCGCAAGCTGATCTTCGACCTGCGCGAACTGGGGGTGCGCGGCGTCGAGTTTTGCGGGGGCGGCGAGCCCACGTTGCACCCCGCCCTGCCGGGGCTGATCCGCGAGATGAAATCGGCCGGCGTCGGCGTGGGGCTGCTCACCAACGGCACGCGCCTCAAAGGCGAACTGGCGGAAGCGCTGGCCGATTGCGCCAGCTACGTCCGAATCGGGTTCGACAGCGCCAACGAAGACACGTTCAACAGGGTCAAGCGGCCAAAGACGCCGGACGCGTCGTTCGGGTCTGTGTGCGAGAACGTGAAGCAGCTGATCGCGTTGCGCAACGAGCGGGGCGGCAGGGTCCTGATCAGTATGAAGGTGATGTTGTCGTCCGACAACTACACCGAGGTCGAGGGCTGCGTCGGGTTGGCGCGGCAACTGGGCGTTGACTCGATCCAGTTCAAAGCGGCCCGAGTGTGCAAGACGGAGTTGCAGCCGCACGAGGCCCAGTTCGTGCGCGATGAACTGGCGCGCCTCCGGGCCTTGTACCCGGAGTTGCCGATCGTCGGCGGCGTCACCAAACTGAACATGACGCGGCAATGCTGGCTCACGCCCATCCAGGTCATGGTGGATGCGCTGGGCGACGTGTTCCTCTGCTGCTATTACCGGCACCGGCGGGAGACCCACACGTTCGGAAACGCGTTCCGGCAGCCGCTGGGCGACGTCTGGTACAGCGAGCGGCATTGGGAAGCGATCCGCGCCATAAAACCCGCCGAGTGCAACCTGCTGGACTGCCGGTTTGTCCATTACAATCGGATCATGTCGGAGCTAATGGTAAACAATGACGCCCAGTTCGATTTCATTTAGCGGGCGGAGCGGCGGGCATTGAACGTATTGCTGCTCAACCCGCCGGGGCCGTTCTGCCGGGCCGGGTCGCGCTGGCCGCACTCGAGGCGGCACGGTTCCGTCGGCATCGACTACCACCCCTTCCCGTTCTACCTCGCCTACGCCGCATCCCGCCTCATGCAGGACGGGCACGAAGTCCTGTTCGTCGACTGCATTGCTACCGGGACGGACAATGAAGCGCTGAAGAAGGCGGCATCAGAGTTTCGTCCGGACGTGTGCGTCATGGAAACGAGCGCACCCAGTTTTTCCGCGGACACGGCGACGGCCCGCGCGCTGGCTGTGCCCTGCATAGCGGTCGGCGCCCACGCCACCGCCACACCCGCCGAACATATCGACGCGGTTTTCGCAGCGGCCGTTCTCGGCGAATACGATCAAGTTATATCGGAAGCCGTGGCTTTATTGTGGTGCGGGCGTCCCGCCTGCACATCTCCACCACCCTGGCTCTGGATGCGCGACTCGCCCGCAACTCAACACGCGCCCATGGTGTCCAACCTCGACTCAATCCCGCCGCCGCCGTGGCATCTCATGCCGATGGAAAAATACAACGACCCGATCTGCCGCGGGCGGTCAGTGACGGTGCTGTCGTCGCGGGGTTGCTCGCACCGGTGCGAGTTCTGCACGCTCGCTGGGTATCATGGCGCGCCCAACTACCGGACGCGCGACCCGAAGGCCGTCTGTGATGAGATCGAGCAACTCATCGACGTCTATCAGCCTGACGAGGTGTATTTCGACGACGATTCGATCACGCTAAGCCGGAAGCACATCATCGGGTTGTGCGCAGAGTACCGGTCGCGCGGGTTCGGCCTGCCGTTCTGCTGCATGGGCCACGCCACCGTCGGGAGGGACGTGCTCGAATCGATGGCGCGGGCCGGGTGCAGGGCCTACAAGTTCGGCGTCGAGAGCGCCGACCCGGAAGTGCTGCGCAGAATCCCGAAGAACATCTCGCTGGACGACGTCGCGCGCACCGTCCGCGACTGCAACGAGCTCGGCATATTGACGCACGCCACGTACCTGCTCGGCCTGCCCGGCGAGACACGCGACAGCGCACGCAGGACCATTGATTTCGCGCTCAAGCTCGGCACGCACACGCTCCAGTTCGCGATCGCCACGCCGTACCCCGGCACCGCGCTGTACGATCGCGCGAAACGCGAAGGCTGGCTCACCAAAGAGAGTTGGCTCGATTTTGACCCGGCCGGCGAGGCCGTGTTGTCGTACCCGGGCTATTCGTCGGCGGACATTGTCGAGATGCACGAGTTGGCGTGGCGGCGGTGGCAGCGCCACATGCTGCTGCACAAACCCGCAACGCTCGTTCACCATTTCCGCAATGCGTACATGCGCGAAGGCATCGGCGGTGTCGTGCGGCTGGGCGCGTACGGGCTGCGCAGGCTCATTGCGGCGGTGGTGTCGAAGCCATGAAGATCGCGCTCATCAACCCGGCAACGCCCCGGGCGCTCAAAAAAGAAAACCTGGGGCTGGCGTATCTGGCGGCGAGCCTGACCGCGGGCGGACACACCGTGCGCGTGATCGACGAAGTCGCCGGCCATGACACCGCGCGCGCCCTCGACGAGTTCCGGCCCGACATCGCCGGCATCTCGTTCATGACGATGTACGCGCCGCGGGCGTACGAGATTGCGCGCGAGATCCGCGGCCGGGGCGTCAGGGTCATTCTTGGCGGCGCACACCCGACCGCGCTGCCCGAGGAAGCCATCGAACACGCGGATTGCGTGGTGCGCGGCGAAGCGGAGTTGACGTTGCCGAGGCTGATCGACAGCGGCAGGGTAGAAGGCGTTGTCGAGGCCGAGCCGCCCGTGGATCTCGATGCCCTGCCGTTGCCGCAGCGGGACGCGCTCGATCTCGATTTCTACGCGAAGAGCGGTGAGGAGATTGCCGGGCTGTCGTACAGGACGCTGGGCGTGATCACGAGCCGGGGTTGCCCGTACCGGTGCGATTTCTGCATCAACTCGAGGAGGCAGACCCCGCTGCGGTTTCACAGCCCCGGGCGCGTGCTCGACGAAATCGCCCTCATCGCGCAGCGGTACAACGTCCAGGCCGTCGCGTTTTACGACGAACTGATGGCGACGGATGCGGCCCGGTTCCGCGCCATCTGCGAGGGGATGATCCAACGCGGCCTCGACCGGCTGCGGTGGGAGTGCCAGGCCCATCCCCGGCTCATCCGGCCCGACATGCTCGGCCTTATGAAGCGCGCCGGCTGCGTCCAGGTGGCGATCGGGTTCGAGAGCGGCAGCCAGCCCATCCTCGACCGCATCCACAAGAGCACGCGGGTCGAGTCCAACCTCGAAATTGCCGCGAAAGTGCGGGAAGCCGGGCTGCGGTTGCGCGGGTGTTTCGTGATCGGCGTTCCCGGCGAGACGCGCGACGACATCGCCCGAACCGAACAGTTCATCCAAAACGCGCGGCTCGATTTCGCGTCGCTCCATTTCCTCACCCCCTACCCCGGCACCGAACTGTTCGCGCAATACGAGCAGAGCATCCGCGAGCACGGCCCGGCGTGGGAAAAATTCACCACCGGAGATCCCGACGCGTTCGTGTGCAACGACGCCATCCCGCCAGACGAGCAAAAAGCCCTTTACGAATCGCTGTGCGCCCGCCAGGCCGTCCGCAACTATTCGTGGAGCGAGATGGCGAGACGGGCGATGAAGAACCCGCGGCATGCGCTGCATGTGTTGAAGAAGCTGCTGTAGGGGACAGTGCGAAGTTCGAAGTTGGGGAAGGGACAGAAGAGACACAAGGGACATAAGAAGTGGACGAAGTGGACCTAGTGGACTGAGTGGACGAGGTGGACAAACCCCAAACCCGAACCCCAGACCTCACACCCCAAGACCTTGTTGCGCCAGGCGGCTTGCGCCATCCATAATGGCTGACGGAGTTTCCGCGTGTGAAGACTTTCCTGATCTGGATGGCTGTGATTTGTTGCGGCGCGGTTGTGTTTGCGGCGCTGTGGCCGAGGCAGGCGGTCGGCGGCGCGGAACGCAGAGCCCTCGCTGAAGGCCGCACCATCATCCAGTACTGGGACCGTCACCAGGGCCACGAACACGACATGCGGCTCGTCCTGATCGACGAGTTCAACCGCAGCCAGGACAAGATCTACATCCGCGCCCTGTCCGTCGGGTTCAACAGCATCATGGAAAAGCTGCTGACCGCCATCGCGGGCAGCGCCCCGCCCGACCTGTGCAGCCTCGAAAGCACCATGCTGGCGCAACTGGCCAGCCAGGGATGCCTGATGCCGCTCGAAGGCTTCATGGCGTCCAACCCGGAATTCGCGCAGGACAATTATTTCCCGCACGCCTGGGAATCCGTCGCGATTGACGGGCACGTCTGGGGCATCCCCACCACCACCGACGTATATTGCCTGCTGTGGAACAAAAACGCGTTCCGCATCGCCGGGCTCGATCCCGAGCGCCCGCCAAGGACGTTCGATGAACTCCAACAGTACGCCGAGAAGCTCACCATCCGCGACGGCGACACCCTCGAGCAGGTGGGGTTCATCCCGTGGCAGCCCTGGGATATGACGGGCATGTGGGGCCTGATTTTCGGCGGCCGGTTGTGCGACGAGAAGGGCAACGCCGTCTGCGGCAACGAGCCCGCGCTGGTGAAAACGATGGAGTGGCAGCAGAGTTTCGCCGCCGACCCCAACTCGGCCAACAACCCGCCCTACGCGATGGATCCCGAGGCGATGAGTTCGTTCACCAGGAGCCTCGGCGCCTACATGAGCGCCAATAATCCGTTCTACTCGGGGAAGGTCGCCATGATGGCCGAGGGCGAGTGGCAGGTGACGTTCATCCCGAAATACGCGCCCAACCTCGACTGGGGCGTGGCCCCGCTGCCAACGCCGGAAGGCGTCGAGCCGATGGTGATGGGCTGGCCGTGCGTGGTCGATTGCATCCCGCGCGGGTCGCGCCACCCGAATGAGGCGTGGGCGTACATCAAGTGGTTTTACAGTTCCCGGCCCGGCGGCGGCCCGTCGCCCGCCAGCGATTACTGCTACGCGATCCACAACATTTGCCCGCGTAAAAAAGACGTGCTGCAGGAGCGGTTCACCAGCAATCCCAAGTTCAAGGTGTTCGTCGACGTGCTGTTCGACCGCAAGGTGGTCAGCCTGCCGTCCATGCCGCTCATCCAGTTCTACACGGATGAACTCGAACGCCAGCGCGAACGGGTCGTGTTCAGAAAAACCACCCCGAAAGCCGCGCTGATGGAGACGCAGCAGAAGGTAAACGCCGAGCTCGAGCGGCAGCGGCGTTTCGTGGATCTGTCGCCATGACGCGGCACGAGAGAAGAGACCTGCGCAACGGCCTGCTGTTTGCGAGCCCGTACATCGCGGGCTTCCTGCTGTTCACGCTGTACCCGGTTGTCGCCAGCCTGTATTACAGTTTTTGCCAATACAACGTGGTGCGGCCGCCGGCCTGGATCGGGTGGGAGAATTATTACGCGCTGTTTTTCGACGACCCGCAGTTCTGGAAATCGCTCTACAACACGCTGTATTTCACCGCGTTTTCGGTGCCGCTGGGGCTGGTGTTCAGCATAGGGCTGGCGATGCTGCTCAACCAGAAGGTGCGGGGCATGTCGGTGTACCGCACGGTGTTTTTCCTGCCGACGATCGTGCCCATCGTGGCGTCGTCGGTGCTGTGGCTGTGGGTGCTGAACCCGGAGAGCGGCCTGATCAACGGGATGCTGCGCCAGATCGGCATCGAAGGCCCCGGCTGGATCGCCAGCGAACACTGGTCGAAACCCTCGCTGATCCTGATGAGCCTGTGGGGCGTGGGCGGGGCGATGGTGATTTTTCTGGCGGGCCTTGCGGAGGTGCCGCAGACGCTCTACGAAGCCGCCGACATCGATGGCGCGAGCCGGTGGATGAAGTTCCGGCACGTGACGGTGCCGATGCTCACGCCGACGATCCTGTTCAACCTCGTCATGGGCCTCATCAACTCGCTGCAATACTTCACGCAGGTCTACGTCATGACGGGCGGGAAAGGCACGCCCGTCGACAGCACGATGTTCTACCCGCTCTACCTGTACCGCAACTCGTTTTATTATTTGCGCATGGGCTACGCCTCCGCGATGGCGTGGCTGCTGTTTTTGGTCATCCTGGCGGCGACACTCGCGCTGCTCGTGTCATCGAAACGGTGGGTCCATTACCATGGCGAATAAGCGCACACGCGCGTACTCGCGCGCAAAATGGCTGCCGCACGTGTTTCTCGTGATCGCGTCGCTGTTGTTCGCCGCACCGTTCCTCTGGATGCTCTCGACGTCGTTCAAACCCGAGTCGAGGATTTTTCCACAGCCCGGCAAACCGCCCCAATGGCTCCCAACCACCGAGAAGACGGACGAGTCCGGCCGCCGCATGATCACCTGCCAGGACCAACCCGGCGTCGAGTTGCGCGTCGAGGAAAACGGGATGCACGTCCTGCTCGTCGGCGGCAAGGAACTGCGCGTCTGGCCGGAGGATTTCGACATCCAGCAGCAGTTCGGCCTCCACTGGCAAAACTACGCAGACGCCTTCCTCCGGATGAATTTCCTGCTCAACCTCCGCAACACCCTGTTCATTTGCGTGTCGTGCGCGCTGGGCTGCATCGCATCCTCGTCGCTGGTGGCGTACAGTTTCGCGCGAATCCCATGGCGCGGCAGAAACGCCATGTTCGTGCTCGTGCTGGCCACGATGATGCTGCCCTACCAGGTCACGCTGATCCCGATGTTCGCCGTGTTCAGCAAGCTCGGGTGGGTCGGCACGTTCAAACCGCTGATCCTGCCCGCTTTTTTTGGCGTGCCCTTCTACATTTTCCTGCTCCGGCAGTTCTTCATGGGCATCCCGCAAGACCTCAGCGCCGCCGCACGCATCGACGGGTGTTCCGAATTCGGCATATTCTGGCGGATCATCCTGCCGCTCTCCAAACCGGCGCTGGCCACGACCGGCCTGTTCGTGTTCCTGTTCGAGTGGGGCGATTTCCTCAACCCCCTGGTCTACCTCCAGGACGACAGACAATACACGCTCGCCGTCGCGCTCCAACAATTCCAAAGCGCCCACGAAAGCCTCTGGGGCCCACTCATGGCCATGTCCACCGTCATCACACTCCCCATACTAATCCTCTTCTTCCTGACCCAGAAAACCTTCATCCAAGGCATCACGCTCACCGGCCTCAAAGGCTGACCAGCCCACAGTAGGCCGACTTCGGCGAAGTCGGCCCCAACGATCGCTCCAGCAGTGTTACAAAGTCGCAACAAAGGAACCAGTCTTGACATCGGCTTACTTTTGCACTATACTTATAGATAAGGTACAGAGGCACTTTGAGTGAGGTCTTTGGAAACTGCCGGTCCGGCAGATCCGAGGGAGGGCGGCGCAATGAAAACCAGCTTAAAACCCGTTGTTGTTTCGTTGCTGTTCGTTGCCGTATTGGGGGTGGCCGCGGGGCCCGCGCATTCCACCACCGAAGCGACACGGGTTTCAGACCTCGGCGGGGGCAAGATTGTCGCGATGCTCCCTTGGAACGGCGGGCTATGGCTGGGCGTGGAGGACGGCCAGCACGGCGAGATTTGGTTTTCCGACGGCACCGCGGCGGGCACTGTCCAGGTCAAAGAGTTACCCGAAACAACGGTCCAAGACCATTGGATGACCATCGGCGGCGTCACGGAGGCCGGTAATGGGTTGATTTTCGACTATTTGGAGGTGTACGACTTTTTTGGCTGGCCCAACCTTGCCGCAAGCTCTATCTGGCTGAGCGATGGAACGGACGCGGGCACCGCTATGCTGCCCATCAGCGAAAACACGTACACGAGTTACGTGGGAAAGCTCGGCAACATCACATACTTCGGCACGTCTGACTATTCCTTTGACGTCCACAACTTTTGGCGTTCCGACGGGACATTGGGCGGCACTTACGTGCTCAAACCAGACTTACACGCCAACGGGGGACGGGAACTTGATAACGTGATGTATTTCTATGGCGCACCATCCAGCGGCACTCGGCCCAGCCTCTGGCGAACAGACGGGACCGCCGAAGGCACTTATACCCTGCAGCCCGGTGGCGGATCTTGCTATTCGCTTGTCGAAATGGGGGGCATTCTATATTTCGTGAACGGATTCCCCGGCGGCCGCTTATTCCGAAGCGACGGCACGGTCGAAGCCACCTATACGCTGCAACCCGGTGGCGGCACATGCGACGGTTTCCTTGTTATGGAGAACGTCCTGTATTTTCCCGGCGAGACAAACACCGGAGTCCCCGGCTTGTTCCGTTCCGACGGCACCGTGTCGGGCACGTACCGGATCGCGGAAATTTCGCCCGAACGTTTCTATACCGGCGAGTCCGTGGTTCTCGGCGATACCGCCATCTTCGACGTCGTCGTCTCGGGATCCCACTCACTGTGGAGAACCGACGGCACATCCGAGGGAACCATCCGCCTGATGTATGGGTACGCGCAATTCCTTACCGTTTTCGGCGGCGCCGTCTATTTCCTTGCTGACGAAACCGGCGGAACAGGGCTTTGGAAAACCGATGGGACCACCGCGGGCACGGGTTTTGTCTTTGATGCCGACCTCTGGGGCGATATCAACATGGTGGCGATTGACGGACAGCTCTTGTTCTGGTGCCAGTTGCCTGCGGGTGCAGACCTTTATACGTCTGATGGCACCGCTGCCGGTACAGTGCTCGTAGACACACCTTGGCAAGCGGAAAAGCAGTTGCGGAGCCAAAACGCTGAAGTCACCGCAGCAGGTACAGTGCCGGTAAAAAACCTGCCACCCCCTCCTATTAGCGAGATCTGGAGCCA
>JAPLKX010000718.1 GCA_026387845.1 Candidatus Hydrogenedentota bacterium
TTCCCTTTTCTGGTAAATACGTGCAGGTCTACGAGATACCCGAGGATGAACTCAAGCCAGCGTAGCTGGGCGCTGAACTGGCGAAAGAGGCACCAACCAAGGAAGCAGCTTAACGAGGCGCTGCCGGCGACGCCCAAAAGCGGGCCGCGCCTGAGCGCCCAATTCGTTAGGCTCGAGGGTAGGGCAGATCATGAGCAAACATGCCGCAGTGCAATTCCATCGGGAACTCGACGATCTTTTTGAACGCAGAACCTCCTGGCTCCGGAAAGTCGTGGACAGGGGCATCAGAACGAAGCCCAAGGTCTTTAATCGAAAACGGAGGCGCACGGGGATCGATAGACTGAAACGCTTATCTACCGAGTGTCTTGCACGCGACTTTGCGAAGCGGGAGTTCGCCGCAACGGTTGACAAGAAGAAGCGATGGCAGAACAAGGGATGGTCGCGAAAAGACAAACGGAGGGATTTTGATCGGTGGTTTGCCAAACACATCCCCTTCAAAAACTGCATCTACATCTTCTGGAGGCACCGTAGGGCAGAATACATTGGCAGGACCGTGAAGGGGAAAGGGCGTCCCCAAAGTCACTTCACAAAATTCTGGTTCAGCGGGATCAGTCGTATAGACATCTACTCGACATCGCAGGCGAGCCAGACACCAAAACTAGAGTGCCTAGCAATTCACCGATTTGAACCACGGCAGAATGGACAGAAAGCCTCAATGCCCAAGTGGGCCAAGAAGTGTCCAGTATGCGAGGTTCACAAGTCGATCGAAGCGGAACTCAAAGACGTATTCGCTTTGAGATAGGGAGCCGAACAACGCGCTGCACTCTTACGCGAAACCCGGGGCGGGTTTCGCGACGATGCGCCCTGACCGTTAGGCGCTCTAGCAAGGCGGCCGCCACAGCCGAGCACCCAGTAGCCGTGAAAGAATAGCTTCCATGAAGGCCAGACGGATCAACGCCGACAAGCCCCACCTCTGGAAGGCCGACGTAGCGGCCTCCGTTGACCGGTTCAACCAGTGGTTCATGCGCTTCGCGCCCGAGGCGTTCCGTTCCACGCGCGTCAAGACGACCGAACACGTCAAGGCCGCGCTCCTGACAACCAATGACCTGCGCGCCCTGAACGCCGCCACGTTGAAAGCGAGCCCTGGTGCTCTCCCGACGCTCCGCATGTGCACCGCCCCGCCGCTGGCGGTAGATCGTTTGATCGGCTTGGCCGACGCCAGCAAGAACCTCGTTGGCCGGATGGAAGAAGGTAAGCTGCCGGCGAAGATGCAGGCCGCCAACCTGGACGCGGAGTTGAGGAAACTCTGCCATATTCTCACGCGGCTGCTCGACCGCGACATCTTCCCCTGGCTCGACGGCGGCGTTGGCCCGACGGACCATGAGCGAGATCGGGCCTCCACCATCGTTGCCGATCGGCTGTGCAGCGCGGTTGCCAATCCCATCGTGCGCAACGCCCAGGAGCAGCGGCAACTGGCCTTGATCGGCGACTACCTGGACAAGCGCGGCTATCGGAAGCAAGCACACCCCGCCGGCAAGCCGCCGACCGAGATGGAGCCGGGCACCTACACTTTCCGCATGAACCTGCCCGTCGGCAAGGCGCTTAAGGTGAACATCCCGGTCGATGTCGTGGTTCAGCCCAAGAGGCTGCGCAAGGGCCGGTTGCCGATCCTGATCGAAGCCAAGTCGGCGGGCGATTTCACCAACACGAACAAACGCCGCAAGGAAGAGGCGACCAAGATCCACCAGTTGCAGGCCGCCTACGGGCCGTCCGTAGCCTTTGTACTGTTCCTCTGCGGCTACTTCGGCAGCGACTATTTGGGCTACGAAGCCGCCGAGGGGCTCGACTGGGTTTGGGAACACCGCATTGACGACTTGGCGAAATTGGGGCTTTAGCACCGATGATCGCGCGACATGAGAACCCGCTTGAAGCCCGCCGACAGGCCATCCAGGCAACCCTCGACGCCGCGAAGTCGGCGACCGAGCGGAACCGCCTCGGTCAGTTCGCCACTCCCAACGCCCTGGCAATTGAGATCGCCCGCTACGTCCAGTCCGTCGCCGGCCGCTGCCTTCGCTCGGTCCGTTTCGCCGACCCGGCCCTAGGCACGGGCAGCTTCTATTCCGCCGCGCTGGCCGTCTTCGGCCCCGAGCGGATCGAGAGCGCCGTTGGCGTCGAACTTGATCCCGGCTTCTGCGATGCCGCCCGCGACCTCTGGGCGGAGGCGGGTCTTGAAATCGTGCGGGGCGACTTTACCCGCATCGTTGCCGGCAGCGGCCGCCCGGCCCGCCCTATGTCCGGCATCATCACTTGAAGCGCGAGGACAAGGAACGCCTGCAAGCCCTCGTCTACCGGATGACAGGCGTGGAGGTCAACGGCCTTGCGGGTTTCTACGTCTACTTCCTCCTCCTCGCTACGGCGTGGATGGAGGATGGCGGCTATGCCGCGTGGCTTATCCCTTCCGAGTTCATGGATGTAAACTACGGCGCCGCGCTCAAGCGATACCTGGTGGAGCGCGTGACGCTGATCCGCGCTCACCGCTTCGACCCCGGCGATGTCCAGTTCGGAGACGCCCTGGTGTCTTCGGCCGTTCTCATGTTCCGCAAGAAGCCGCCGCCGGTCGGGCACGCCGTCGAGTTCACCTTCGGTGGCACGATCCGCGAGCCGCAGGCGAGCGACCCGATCCCGTTGGACCAACTGCGCGAGTCCCGCAAGTGGACCGTGTATCCCGCCCACGCCCGGAACGATCGGCGCACGTCGTGCAACGGCGACGGCCCGACGGTGGGGTATTTCTTCCGGATCCAGCGCGTTTTTGCCACCGGCAGCAACAAGTTCTTCGTGCTCGACCGCCGCGAGGCCGAGCGACGCGGGTTCCCGAAGCGGTACCTGCGGCCCATCCTGCCCAGCCCGCGCCTGCTCAAGACGACGGTCATCGACGCCGACGAAGACGGCCACCCGCTCATTGACCGCCAACTTTGCGTCATCGATTGCGACCTCCCCGAGACGGTTCTGAAGGCCCGCCACCCGG
>JAPLKX010000097.1 GCA_026387845.1 Candidatus Hydrogenedentota bacterium
CCCGGCTACGTAGACGTAACCTGACTCGTCAACCTGAACGGTCCAGCACTGATCCGAACCAGTACCGCCGAGAAATGTGGCGAAACAAAGCGTCGTTCCATCGAGACTGAATTTGGCCACGAAACCATCCATTGCGCCCCCACCATAGTCCCGATCATATGCTCCACTTGTGGTTTGAAAATCAGGCGAACTGGTCCCGCCGACCACGTAGACGCCTGTGGGGGTGACGGCCACGTCTTGGATGAACTCGTAGCCGCTGCCCCCCAAGAATGTGCTCCACGTCAACCCGGCGGGATTCTGCGCCATCGCTGGGGCCGCCCCCAGGATCGCAACCATCATCAAGCACTGCCATTTATTCATCGCAAGATTCCTCTTGTATTGGAGGGGTGAGGTATCAGCGCCCCAGTCGCTGAAGGATCCCATGTCTCCTGGCGAGTCCTCCTAAAGACAAACAAGCCACAGGATGACACACTACACTTTGGCAAACAGCATTATACCACTCATGCGCGCCGAAAAGTCTACGCCTTTAAGCAGAGCAGTAATACCACTTAAGTATAGAATAGAAAATGTCCTCTTTCTTGACGCGGAAAACGAAAGGGGTGGAAACTAAGGAAATTGCCAAATGGCCTCAGGCCTTTTCTGCCCAATGGTTGGGAATCTATCGGTGGTTTACATCTCGGTGCAAGACGGTTAGGAGAACCCGCACCCAAAATCTGCTATTACGGGCTGACCCGGACCTGGCGCTCTTGCCAGACCTCGGGGATGTACCGCTGGCGGGTTTCGTAATGGCCGCGGACCGTTTCGCCGGTGCGGGCGTCGTAGGTGTCGGGCACCCACGCCTGGTACTCCTCGTAACGGCCTTCTTGCACGAGCACGCGCTCGATCCGATATTGCGGAACCGAGTACGAAGGCGCATAACCCGGTCCAGGCGCGGGGGGGTAAGCCGGCTGCGAGTAACCGTAAGGGGTCGTCGCCGTGTTGGCGATGATGCCGACCACCCCGACGATCGCGTTGGCTATCGCCGCGTCGCGAATGGCCTCCGGATAATCGTACTGGTGCCTGTCCCGGCCACCGAACCAGTCGCCGGATCGGCCGTACCGGTCACCGTACCCTCTGCCGCCAAACAGGCTGCCGAGACCCTCGAGGCCGCGCAAACCGGAACGCGATGAGCCATTCCGCTGCCCGCCGCCGAACAGGCTCCCGAGTCCCTGCAAGCCGCTCGAGCCGGACCGGCTGCCTCCAAGCCCTCTGCCGATCGAGCGGCTGGGCGAACTCTGGCGTATCGACCGCATGCCCGTGCGCCCTCTTTGGGCGTATGCAGGCGGTGCAACCATCGCGCCGCACATAACAAAAGCCAGCGCAAATAGGAAAACCGAGGTTGACCTTTTCATCCTATACCTCCTTGGTAAAAACACTTCAGGTACTGGACTGGGGGTCGGGGTCTCCTTCGCGCTGGTTCCGCTTGAACCTCTTATCACGAACTATAGACGACCAAACGCCGCGCCGCATTCACTTTTTGGTCCGCTCGCCAAAAAAAACTTCTCGCGGCTTAACTTGTGCCTCTGCAAATACTACAATAGGCGCGCCTGAAAGTTACGCAACCCGGGAGAACTGCTGTGAAAAGAAGTGCTTTGACTCTGCTAATCGTCCTATTTATGGCCGCTACGGCCGGGGCCGAGGGTGAAGCGGCGTACCGGCAGACGCAGAATGTCATATACGCCGAGGTGGAAGGCGTTGGCTTGCTGATGGACGTGTTTGCCCCGGCGCGCGACGCCGCAGCGGCCAAAGGGCTGGGAATAGTATGTGTGATCAGCGGCGCGTGGAAATCGGACCGCGGGATGGTCGAGGCGTACCAGAAAATCGGCATCATCGACATTCTCTGCGCGCACGGTTACACCGTGTTCGCCGTGCGGCCGGGAACGTACACCTCTTTCACGGCCGAGCAGATGATCGCGCACATCAACCTCGCCATCCGCTACGTGAAAAGTCACGCCGCCGAGTACGGTATCAACCCCGGCCGGCTCGGCCTGACCGGCACATCCGCCGGCGGCCATCTCGCCTGCCTGGCCGCGACACACAGCGAAGCCGACACGGCAGTACAGGCCGTGGCGGTGATCTGCCCCGCGACCGACTTTCTTGATTTTGGCGGCGAGAAGTACGGACTCGGGTTGATGGAATGGCGGCTGGCGTTTCAGGGCGGCGACGCGGGCAGGACCGAGCAGGAAAAAGAGGCCGCGGCGAAATCCATCAGCCCGATGTACCACGTAAAACCGGGCCTGCCACCGTTCCTGCTGATCCACGGCGACGCCGACTCACTCATCCCAACCGAGCAGTCCACCCGATTCGCCGCCGCCCTCCAAGCCGCCGGCAACTCCGCCGACCTCATCATCAAGCCAGGCGGAGATCATTCCTGGCCAACCATCAAAGAAGAAATCGAAAAACTCGCCAAATGGTTCGACACAAAGCTGGCGACTGGCAAGTAAGAGTTTAGCCACAAAAGAACACAAAGAGCACGGCGCGGCGTAGCCGCAACCAAAAAATGCAGTCCAGCCTTTTGCCACGTCTGGGACGCCCCCCGGCCGCACTTCTTAGGGCGCGTTGTGGGGGGCGTCCCAACGCGCGGCATCGAAGCTTCAACTTCTACGCAAGAAAACAAGAACTTGGCGGATAGTAGTACAAGGAAACAACAAATTCTCTGTGCTCTTTGCGTTCTTTGTGGCTAAAAAATTCTTCTACTGTTTCTGCGGCGGTTTGAGCCGTTTGATCATTTCCTCGGTGCTGATGTTTTCGATCTCGACCTCGGGGTTGTGCACGAGCTTCAGGAGTTTATACTGCACCTTCTGCGGGGGGCCGCCGTGGAGTTGGACGCCGATCAGGCCCGTCCGCTCGCCGTCGAAATCGAGGCAG
>JAPLKX010000770.1 GCA_026387845.1 Candidatus Hydrogenedentota bacterium
GGTTGACAGCGTGGACCGGCTCGAGGTGGGGGAGGCGCTGGCCCTGCGTTGCGCCGAATTGGGGCGCGAATTGGATGTGCTGCTCGAGGTGAACGTGTCGGGCGAAGAGTCGAAACACGGGTTTGAACCGGAAAATGTGGCGGACGCGGTTCGTCAAATGGCACAATGGCGGAGTCTGCACGTTCGGGGGGTGATGACGATGGCGCCGTTTGTGGAGGACGCGGAGGAGGTGCGGCCGGTGTTTGCGCGGCTGCGGCGGCTGGCGGGGGACCTCGGTTTGGCCGAGGTTTCGATGGGGATGACGAACGATTTTGAGGTGGCCGTGGAAGAAGGCGCGACTCAGGTGCGCATAGGCACGGCTTTATTTCAATAGAAAGGACGCAGATGAGAGAGAAGCTGGAACAGGCGCGGGAGCAGGCCCTCCAGGGCATTGTGGGCATTGACTCGCTGGCCGCGCTTGAAGAAATCCGGGTGCGGTATCTCGGCCGGAAGGGCGTGGTGACGGAGATCCTGCGCGGGCTTGGGCAGGTGGCGCCCGAGGATCGCCCGGCGGTCGGGCAGGCGGCCAACGAGGTGAAGGCCGCGGTAACGGCCGCGCTCGACGCCAGAAAGGCCGAACTCGAGCAGCGGGAAGCGGCGTTGCGGGCGCAGAAAAACCGGCTCGACCTGTCGCTGCCGGGCAGGCGGCCGCGGTTGGGCCACATGCATCCGATTCCGCGCGTCGCCGAAGAGATCCTGGGCATTTTCCGCGACATGGGGTTCCAGGTGGCGACGGGGCCGGACGTCGAAACCGAGTACTATAATTTCGACAGCCTCAACACGCCCGCCGACCACCCGGCCCGGGATTCGCACGACACGTTTTTCGTGAAACCCGGCGTAGTGCTGCGGACGCAGACGTCGCCGGTCCAGATGCGCGTCATGGAGAAGACGCAGCCGCCCGTGGCGATCGTGGCGCCGGGCAGAGTGTACCGGGTTGATTACGACGCCAGCCACAGCCCGATGTTCTTTCAGATCGAAGGGCTGCTGGTGGACAAGGGGGTGAGCCTGGCCGACCTGAAAGGCGCGCTGATGCATTTTGTACACCGGTTTTTCGGGCCGAAAACGCAGTTGCGGTTCCGGCCGCACTTTTTTCCGTTTACTGAACCCAGCGCGGAAATCGACATTTCCTGCACGGTGTGCGGCGGCGCGGGCTGCCGTGTGTGCAAGTTCAGCGGCTGGCTCGAAATCTTGGGGTGCGGGATGGTGCACCCGGAGGTGTTCCGTTACGCCGGCTACGACTACGAAACCTACACCGGCTTCGCGTTCGGGCTCGGCATTGACCGGATCGCAATGCTAAAACACGCCATAAGCAGCATTGGCCATTTGTATGAAAATGACCTGCGGTTCCTGGAGCAATTCTAATGCGAATTTCCTTAAACTGGCTTAAAGATTACGTCGATATCCCGGTGGGCGTGGACGATTTGGCGAAGATTCTCACCATGTTGGGCCTCGAGATCGAGGCGATCGAACGGCCGGGCGCCGAGATCCAGAACGTGTTTGTCGGGCAAATCCTAAGCATCGACCCGCATCCCGACGCCGACAAGCTCGTGGTCTGCAAGACGGACATCGGGAAGCCGGAACCGCTGCAGATCGTGTGCGGCGCAAAAAACATGAAAGTGGGGGACAAGGTCCCGACGGCGGTGGTCGGCGCGAAACTTGCCGGCGGGTTCGAGATTGGCCGGCGCAAAATGCGGGGGGTCGAGTCGCAGGGCATGATGTGTTCGGCGGACGAACTCGGGATCGGCGAGGATCACTCGGGGTTGTTGATCCTCGACCCGGCGACGCCGATCGGCGTGGACGCCAAGCCGATCCTCGGGCTCGATGACGTGATCATGGAACTCGAGATCACGCCAAACCGGGGCGACTGGGCCTGCATGATAGGCGTTGCGCGCGAACTGGCGGGGTATTTCAACACGCCGATGCGCGTGCCCGAGATCGTGTTGACGGAATCCGGCTCGCCTGCGGCGAAACTTTCCTCGGTAACGATCGAGAATGACGAGCTTTGCCCGAGATACGCGGGCAGGGTGTTGACGGGCGCAAAGATCGGCCCGTCGCCGCAGTGGATGTGCAGCCGGCTTCTGGCGGCGGGCCAGCGGCCAATCAGCAACGTGGTCGACGTGACCAACTACGTGATGCTCGAAACGGGCCACCCGCTTCATGCGTTCGACTACGATCTGCTGCGCGAACACCGGATCGTCGTGCGCAACCCGCGATGCGGCGAGCAAATCAAGACGATCGACGGCCAGATGCGCGACCTCGACCCGGAAATGCTCATCATCGCGGACGCCGAAG
>JAPLKX010000534.1 GCA_026387845.1 Candidatus Hydrogenedentota bacterium
AAATCGGGTTCGAGCGGGTCGAGGCGGAACTGATGTCGGTCAACGAAGGGCCGATTTACCGGATCGGCGGCGAGATCTTTCTGGGGCATCCTGGGAACGTCGTGCTGCCGCAGATTCCCGAGAACCTGATCGCGCGGCCCAGCCTGATCTGGCGGGTCGCCAACGAGGCCGCCGAACAGACCCTCGAGGCGGCGTACCTGACCGGCGGGATCGGGTGGAAAGCCGATTACGTGATCACGCTGGCGCGGGACGAGCAGTCGCTGGGCCTGAACGGTTGGGTGACGCTGACCAACCAGGCGGGCGCGACGTTCAACAACGCCATGGTGAAACTGGTGGCGGGCGAAGTCAACCTGGCGCCGCAGCCCGAGGTGATGATGGCGCTTGATTACGCGACTCGGGCGGCCCCGGCGATGGCGCCGATGCCGCGCGAGGAAGCGTTTGGCGAGTACCACCTCTACACGCTGCCGCGGCGGACAACGATCCGGCAGAGCCAGACCAAGCAGGTCGCCTTGCTGGCCGCTGAGAACGTGAAGGCAACGAAACGATACGAGTTCCGCGGGCAGGAGTTCTATTACATGCAGATCATCCCGCCGCCGCAGGAGCGCAACGAGCCGGTGGGCGTGTTCCTCGAGTTCCGCAACGATAAGGCGAACAACATGGGGATGCCGCTGCCGGGCGGCGTGATGCGTGTGTATCAGGAAGACCAGGACGGGATGCTGCAGTTCTCGGGCGAGGACACGATCAAGCACACGCCCAAGGACGAGAAGGTGAGCCTGCGGCTGGGGAACGCGTTTGACGTGAAAGCCGAGCGGATCCAGACGGACTTCAGGCAGATCGCCCCGAACGTCAACGAGACCGCCTACAAAATCACGCTGCGCAACCACAAACAGCAGGATATCGTGGTGGAAGTGGTTGAGCCGGTGCCGGGCGACTGGGAAGTGCTCGAGAGCTCGCACGAATACGAGAAGAAAGATGCCAGGACGATATTGTTCAAAGTTCCCGTGCCAAAAGACGGCGAGGTGAAGGTCGAATACCGTGTGCGTGTGAGGTACTAGACATGGCCCTGCAAATACAGTCGTATGGAGTGCGGTGGCTTGCCGCCGCTTTTCATAGTGCAAGGCTTTTTTTGCAAACGATGTCGCAGTCGTCAGGCAAGGCCGTCCTGCTGAAAAAGCGGCAGCAAGCTGCCGCACTCCAAAACGCGCCACGTTTAAGCCGCGGCTGTGAAGCCGCAAATTGGAGCTATGAAAATGCATAAACTTGCTGTAGTTACTGCGTTCATCCTTTTGCCGTGCGCGCTACTTGCGCAAGAGCCCGCACCGGCCCCGACGGGGCCTCTCGAGATCCCGAGGCTGAATAATCCGGTGGCGGAATCGGTGTATCGCGCCGAGAGCACGGTCGCCGACCAGACCGACGTTGCGGTGACGATTTACAACAACAACCTGGCGCTCGTGAGGGACCGGCGGAAAACGGTGCTGATGCCGGGCGAGATCATGTTGCGGTTTGCGGACGTGTCGCAGCAGATCAAGCCGGAGACGGTGAGCCTGAAGTCGCTGACGGAGCCGGACGCGCTGCGCATTATCGAGCAGAACTATGAGTTTGACCTGATGAGCCCGGCGAAACTGATGGAGAAGTACGTCGGGAAAACCGTTCGGCTGGTGAATTTCAGTACCGAGATCGGGTTCGACGAGAAGGACGCGAAGCTGCTCAGCGTCAATGAAGGGCCGATTTACCAAATTGATGGCGACATCTACCTTGGTCATCCGGGGAACGTAGCGCTGCCTGAGATCCCGGCCAATCTCATCGCCAAACCATCGTTGATCTGGCTGCTCCAGAACGACGGAACCGACCACGACGTCGAGGTCAGCTACCTGACGGGCGGGCTGGGCTGGCAGGCCGATTACGTGCTGACACTGAATCGGGAAGAAACGCTTATTGATGTCGAGGGCTGGGTGACGCTGACCAACTCGTCCGGCGCGCAGTACACCAACGCGATGCTGAAAGTTGTGGCGGGCGAGGTGAACGTGGTGCCGAAGGTTGAAGAGAAGCTTCGCGGCGGCGGGGCTATGATGAAGGCCGCGGCCGTCGCGCCGATGCGCGAGGAAACGTTCGCCGAATACCACCTTTATACGCTTCCGCGGCGGACAACCATCAAGCAGAACGAAAGTAAGCAGGTAACGCTGTTGACGGCGTCGGGCGTGGGCGTGACGAAGATCTATGAGTTGCGTGGCAATGAGGGCTACTACATGCAGCGGATTCCGCCGCAGCCCGAGCAGAGCGTGACGGTGTTCCTCAAGTTCGCGAACAAGCAGGAGAACCATTTGGGTATGCCGCTGCCGGGCGGCGTGATGCGGGTGTACCAGGAAGACCAGGAGGGGATGCTCCAGTTCGCCGGCGAGGATCGGATCAAGCACACGCCCAAGGACGAAGACGTGAAGTTGAAGCTGGGCAATGCGTTTGACGTGGTTGGCGAGCGGGTGCAGACCGACTGGAACCGGATTGCCGACAACGTCTATGAGAGCGAATTCAAGATCACGCTGCGCAACCACAAGCAGCAGGACATCCAGGTGGAGGTGGTCGAGCCGATGACGGGCGACTGGCGGATCCTGTCGAAATCGCACGAGTTTGTGAAACGCGACTCGAGGACGGCCGTGTTCACCGTCCCGGTTCCGAAAGACGGCGAGACCGTGGTGACGTACCGGGTACAGGTGCGGACGTGACGGCGGGACGGTCGCTGACGGCGCGCCGATCTCTGACGGCGGCGCAGATGCGGGAAGCCGACCGGCGCTGCATCGAGGAGGTCGGCATCCCGGGCGCGGTGTTGATGAACAATGCGGGCCGTGCCGTGTTTGACGAGGTTGGCGCAGCGCCGATCAGCCAAGGGCCGGTGGGCGAACGCCGCCTCGGCGTCGTGTGCGGCAAGGGGAACAACGGCGGTGACGGGTTTGTGGTGGCGCGCCTGGCGTTGCTCGAGGGTTATGAGACGCGGGTGGTGCTGCTGGCGGAGCCGGACGAGATCCGGGGCGACGCGGCGACGTTCTTGCGGGCATACCGGCGTCTGGGCGGCGGGGTCGACGTGGCGGCGTCGGAACAGGCGGCGTCGCGGGCGGTATCGGGTCTTGCGGATTGCGCGGTGCTGGTTGACGCGATCCTGGGCACGGGCATCTCGGGCGAGGTGCGCGGGGTGACGCGCGTGGCGATCGAGGCGTGGCCGTCCGGGCCGGTGACGATTGCCGTGGACCTGCCGTCGGGCCTCGATGCCGACACGGGCGAGCCGTGCGGGTGCTGCATCCGCGGATGTTGCATCCGGGCGCACACAACCGTCACGTTTCAGTTTGCCAAGCGTGGGTTCGACAATCCGGCCTCGAAACCGTATGTTGGGCGGCTGGTAGTGGCCGATATCGGGATTCCGGAGGTGTGCGCGGACGACGAGGCGTGGGAGAAGATGAAGGCGAAGCAGGAAAGGTAGTGGACTTAATGGACTTAGTGGACGTTGTGGACGTGGTGGACGTGGTGGACGAGAAAGCAAAGGTCGACACTGTCCAGGACGTTCCTTCGAACGCTATAAACCACAAGTGAGAAGACAGGCGACTGGCCTCAAGATGAGGCATTCCCCACGAATTGCGCTAACAAGCGCGATGGGGGGCCGCCCGGATGCGCGCGAGCCGGTCGAATGACGAGAAGTGGGAGAACCTGACGGAATGAGCCAGCGCCGTACGGAGTGCGGCAGCTTAAAGCTACCCTGGTGGGGCAGGCTGCTTCGTTATGTCCTTTACGGCTGTTTTTGGGTAGTCGCTCGCACTGTAACCCGGCTGCGGGTGAAGTGGCTGGATGTCGGTTCGGGTAGTTTGTCCTGCGCGATACTTGTCGGCCATCACAAAAGCGATCTCGATGCACTCATGGCGTTGCCCTGGGCTTTTTGGTCGTCAAGGACGGGCCGGGCTGCGGCTCGTGGCGCGGTGGTTGCCGGTGAGCACATATTCCAGCCGGGTTTCCTTTCGGGCTATCTTGTGCGGGAGCCGCGCTGGCTGAGCTTTCTACTCCATCCCATATGTCTGGCTGGAATTATGAAAGGAATGGGGTGGTATCCAGTTGCGCAGGGGCGTGAGCGCTACCTGGTTTCTCACCTGATTGATGTCTTAGAAAATGAAGGGGATCTGCCGCTGTTTGAAGTCCTCGAGTGCCCGGAGACCCACGTGCCGGGGGCGCGGGCGGACATGCGTATTCGGGAGGTATTGTGCTGGAAATACCGTGACTCGCTGTTCACTATGCGTGACTTTTCAATTTTCAAGTTGGCGCTCAGCGATTGTCTGCGGCAACGCCACAAGCAACGGATTGCCTCTTCGCTGTCGGTTTTTGCAGACACGCTGAATAATGGAGGGCTTGTTTTCATCTCGCCTCACGGGCCTATATGTCCAGATGGGCGTATGGCGGCCTTTAAATCGGGCGTATCGCAAATATTGCAGGGTGCTCCGAGTGAGGTAGTTTTGGTTGCAAGCAACATAACGTACGATGCCATGAGCCGCGGGCGGATCAGTGCTTTCTTGACGGTCGGCCCCTTTTTACGGGGAACTAAGGATTGGCCGCGGGACCGTCTGGAACAGGAACTCCGCCGTGGGATTCTGGGGGCAACAACGGTGACTCTGGGGCATTTGTCGTCATATTATTTGCGACAACAGGCCCGGGGTGGAAAGTGCCACGTGGCGGAGAAGGAATTTCAGGCCGAGATGTATGAGCAGGCAAAACAAATGGCGCGAGCGGACTTCCTGGTAGACGACCGTCTGCTGAACCAAGGATCTTTTAATCGGCGGTGGCATCGATATATTTCCTACGCAATTGGGAGAGGATTGATCCGAAGATGCGATGGTTTGCTGCATTTTGATCCTGAGAATGTTTTGAGAGGCTCAGACTCTAAATCGGGAAGAATGAAAGGATGGGTGGTTTGCGCCAATGAACTGGAAGCGTTGATGGAGATTCGCAGTGCACAATTGCCCATTACTGCGCCGGGAGATCTCTTCGAGACTTCCACTGGGGCATGAGCAAAGAAAAGAGGTCTGCGGGGGCCTGGTATACTTGAGCGCCTGGAAGCGGCGGGTCAATTCTAACGGCATCCCCAGGCCCAATTCGGTACCAGAGTAATGAAGGGTCTTCGAGCGGCACATTGAATCGGAATCGGATCACCTGGGGCCGCTGATCTTCAGTGACGTGCAGCACTGTGGCGGTGAAACCATCGGTGGTTAGAACATCGCCAACGCGAAACGGATCCTGAGGGCCTCTAAAGGTTGTTCCGCAGGGGAATGCGAAGAATCCTCCTTCCTGCCACACGTCGATGGTATGGGTGTCAATCCGTGTGGCTTTGACTGCGGCGGTGCCCACGGCCAAAGCCCATGTATGACGAGGTACAGCCTGCCCGGTACCGAATCGTATGTGATATAGAGAGCACACGAACACGTCGAGCGGAGCACGCAGGATAACGAGGGATTTTTGTGCTACGTCGGGATTTGCGGGCAGTTTGGATATTCCGAGTTCCATCGCCCTTCCAAAAACGCTCGCGCTGATTGAAGAAAAAGGCATGGCAAGAGGCGCAATGATTAGGTGCGCCCCAATAAGGAAATATACGGCGGCTTTGTTGAATCGGCGCCGCCAAGACGGTTGCGGGTTATTCCAGGCGGCCAGTGCTTTTTGGATAAACATAGCCACCAGGGCCATGGCGCCGATGCCCGGAAAGCAAAGCAGGCGTTCGCCCGGAAGCGTAGCACACACCGGAAAAGCGGAGAGGACCATTCCGGCGGCCCAAAAACGGGCCAAGGGGCGCGTGCGCGCGTCTGCTTTCAAGAGGGGCCAGAACAGGATGAAAAAGACGGCCATGGCGGCGATTCCCACGAGGCTGTGGATAGCCTGCCCGGATTGAGGCAGCAATACGTAAATATTCGCCGGAACGAGCCCCAACTGACCGTGAATCAAACTGGGAAGGTGCATGAGAATCGCCGACAGAAACCGCCCCGGATGGCTGAACGGATCCTGATACAGGCCCGACCCGCCTGTACCGTAGTTCTGGACGCGGTAAAAAATCAGGTATACCAACACTACCGCGGCGTAAGGAACCAAAGAAAGAAGGCGATTTCTAAAAGAACCCTTATCCATAAACAAAGCGTACGCCAGGAGATAGCCGCCCACGGAAACCATTGCTTCGCCGCAGCCGAGCCCTATTATGAGAGAGAGCGTGGCCAGCAGGACGCCGGATCGCATGGCGCCGCGGCGTCCGGCGTCGTGAGAGATTAATACGAGCACGCCGAACAAGGTCGTCATTAATGCATTTCGATTTGCGAGCCAGCCAGCAGGAATTCCATGGGCGTCGTCAATTGCATAGAGCAGCGCCGCCAGGCCCGCCACCCAAGGTACAGGCAGCATACGGCGATAGAGCAGTGCAACCATTGCGCAAAGCAGGCCGTACCATAGCAGGCTGTGCGCGTGCATCAGCCACCATGCAGATCGGAAGAAGCGGAAATCGGCATAATGGGTGAGCGCGCTTAGCGGTCGAAAGAAAGACAGATTGGC
>JAPLKX010000760.1 GCA_026387845.1 Candidatus Hydrogenedentota bacterium
CCCGGAGCCGCCCAGTGAATTTCACGCGCCTCGAGCAGTTTCGCACGAAGCCGGTCCGTCACATCCGGGTTGGCCTTGAGATACTGCCGCGTGGCCTCACGACCCTGACCGAGGTTCTCCCCGTCCATCGAATACCACGTCCCGCTCTTCTGGATCAGCTTGTCATTCACCGCCAAATCCAGCAGATCCCCCTCTTTCGAAATCCCTTCCCCGAACAAAATATCGAACTCCGCCTGCTTGAACGGCGCCGCCATCTTGTTCTTCACCACCTTCGCACGTACCCGGTTCCCTACGTCCTGCTCACGTTCCTTGATCGTCGTGATACGCCGTACGTCGATACGCATGGCCGCATAAAACTTCAGCGCGCGACCCCCCGTCGTCGTTTCAGGATTGCCGAACACCACACCGATCTTTTCACGAAGCTGATTAATAAAAATCACCAGCGTCTTCGACCGGCTGATCGCCGCCGTAAGCTTCCTCAACGCCTGCGACATCAGACGCGCCTGAAGTCCCATATGCGAGTCACCCATCTCACCCTCCACCTCCGCCTTCGGAACCAGCGCCGCAACCGAATCGATCACGATCACGTCCACCGCATTGCTCCGGACAAGCCCCTCGCAAATCTCCAACGCCTGCTCCGCCGTGTCCGGCTGTGATACCAGCAAATTGTCAATATCCACCCCGATCTTCCCCGCGAATGTCGGGTCCAGCGCATGTTCCGCGTCGATGTAACACGCAATTCCACCCTCTTTCTGCGCATTCGCCACCACATGCAGCGCAAGCGTCGTCTTACCCGACGATTCCGGACCAAACACCTCCACAACCCTACCCACCGGAAAACCGCCAACACCCGTCGCTATATCCAAAGACAGGCTCCCCGTCGAGATCGCTCGCACCGGCTGAATGAACGTCTCGTCCCCAAGACGAAGAAGCGTACCTCGCCCAAACTGCTTCTCCAGTTGAGCTACCGCTATCGCCAACGCCTTCGTCTTGGCCTCATTCTTCTGCGCATCCATCTAATCGGTCTCCCGGTTCCTATACCTGAACATATATTCACCCCGGCCGTATCTTGACACATTACTCCGGCCCTGTCAAGCCGCTTTTTTACACCACGCTTCATCTAAGTATATCAAAAACTTAACTCCCGTCGCCGGACGTCTTCCTCATTTGTCCTTTGTCCTTTGTCCTTTGTCCTTCTTCCCCTCCCCCATGCTATACTCACGTCTCACCGGGCATAACGCCAACCGCGACCGCGGTTGAGGTAAATACATGAACGACAAGCTCTTTGGCACCGACGGCATACGCGGCGTCGCAAACGTCTACCCCATGACGGCCGAAATCGCCCTCAAAGTAGGCCGCGCCGCCGGAGCCGTGTTCCAGAACGAAGACCGCCCACACACCATACTCATCGGCAAAGACACGCGCCGGTCCGGCTACATGTTCGAAAACGCCCTCACCGCAGGCCTGTGTTCAGTCGGCGTAAACGTCCTCCTGGTCGGCCCGCTGCCAACCCCCGGCGTCTCCTACATCATGCGCAGCCTCCGCGCCGACGGCGCCATCATGATCTCCGCATCACACAACCCATACCACGACAACG
>JAPLKX010000006.1 GCA_026387845.1 Candidatus Hydrogenedentota bacterium
GCTTACGCTGGATGACTTCGAGCAACGGGACAACCTGATCATCTCGCAGGCCATTCCCACGCTGAACTTCCGCAAAGCGTCGTCTCTGGCGAAAGTCACCGACGAGCAAGGTCGTTTACGCCTCGTGCCGGAGATCCGCCACGTGACTCTGACGGAAACGCCGCTCAAGCCGGACTATGTTCATACAGTCTGGCACGTCGCGCGCGAGGGCTCGATGTGGCAGTTCCGGCCGGACATCGGCGACACCCAGGCCAAACGGGAGCACGCACAGAAGTTCGCGGCAAAGTGGCGCACCGATGACGGGCGGTTGTATTTCTCGACAACCACCGAGAAACTCGTCGAAATGGTCGAGCGCAAACTGGTTGAGCCTTCGTTTCCGAGCCTGAACTACAACTCGGCGGAACAAGGACCTACGGCTTGCGTTTTGGTCGACTCATCGCATGTTAAGGCCTTTCACATTGGGCGTTACGCGAGAGCGGGAACCACCGGCGACCAGTTGAAGGACATTCTGCATCAGTACGAAGTGTCCATGACCGGCAACAAGGACCAGTTGCTCCAGAAGCTGGCGACGTTGGCGGCGAAGAAGTACCAGGAAAGACTACCGGAGCTTGACCGGTTCTTTGCCAGGCACCGCTTCGTTCGAATGCAAAGCGCGCCGTCCAATGTGTCTGAATTGCCGCTCATCGAGGACTTGGCCTACTTGCGGAACCTCGTTCTTACGATGTACGCGATCAAGCACCTGCGTGGCGACGCCATTCTGGAAGCCACACACCACAACAACACGTACACTGACGAGGAGCTGGCACTCGCGCTCGTGACAGGAAAGGTCAGCTTGCAAGGGGCCTTTCTGCGTGTCGCATAATATCAACAAGAGGGGACGCCCCCATCCCGGGGATACGTCCCCTTTTTTCGACCAAGGTGTCAGGATAATCCCGACAAATTTGGACAATATTGTTGATCACTCAGTAGTAACCGCTAAGAAGGACCCTTCCCAAAGCCGCCAAAAAGGTCGATATAGAAAGGTCTCATACACCCGTTATGGACAATGGTTGCACATACGGTGCGATCCAAGGTGCATTCTGGCCTTTCTGTCACAATCATAAATAGCAAATTTGCTCGCCCTTATTGACGATATCTTCCTCTCCGTGTATCCTCTTCTTCAAAGGATATCCGCATTGCGGACTTAATGAGGACTTAGGATTTGACCATTTCGGATTCCGGAGGAGATTGCCATGAACGCCAAGATCACCAATGGATTGCTGAAATCGTTGGAGCCGCGGGCGTACCCCTACGAGGTGACCGACTCGGAACTCCCTGGTTTTCTTGTACGGGTGCAGCCCACTGGAAGCATGACATACTACGCAACGTTTCGCCGGAAGGACCACCGTCGCAATCGTGTGCGGCTTGGATCGGGCAAAGTGCTCTCGCCCGCGCAAGCGCGTGAGAAGGCAAAGCTGGTTCTTGCGGATGTAGCCCAGGGAAAGGACCCGGCTGAGGAGCGACGTCTTTCATGCGGCCACACGCTGGAGAGTTTTCTCGACAAAGAGTACACCCCGTGGGTTGTGGCGCATCGCAAGAGAGGCGGGCAGACGGTCGCTCGGCTGAGGGCATGTTTCATAGATCTTCTAAATGAGAGACTGAATGAAGTGACACCGTGGCAGATCGAGAAGTGGCGGGCCAATAGGCTGAATAACGGCCGCAGTGCTTCCACCTGTAACCGCGACATAGCCGCGCTGAAGGCCGCTCTGTCAAAGGGGGTCGAATGGGGACTGTTGAATGAGCACCCGCTGGCTAAGGTCAAACTACAAAGGATCGACAGTGGAAACAGGGTCCGCTACCTCGACCATGATGAAGAAGCGCGCCTCCTCGCGTCTCTAGATGCGCGAGAGAAACGAATATGTGAAGAACGTGCACGGGCCAACGCGTGGCGAGGGAAATACGGCTATGCGCAATTGCGGGACCTCAACGCCGGCGCATTTGCAGACCACCTCGAGCCCATGGTGCTCTTGTCGCTTCACACCGGCATGCGCCGGGGCGAGTTGTTCAGCATCGAGTGGCGTGACGTGAACTTCGAACGGGGCATACTCACGGTTCGCGGGGAAACAACAAAGAACGGTAAGACACGCCGCATTCCGCTGAACGTAACGGCACAGGGTGTTCTGCACAAGTGGCAAGCCCAGACTTCCAGGGACGGCCTTGTGTTCAAGTCACGAGATGGCGCCCGGTTCAATAATGTCGATGCGGCGTGGCGGGCTATTCTGAAGGAGGCGAGCATCACGAATTTCCGGTGGCACGATATTCGACATGCTTTCGCAAGTAAACTGGTCATGCGTGGGTGCGACCTCAACGTCGTGCGCGAATTGCTGGGACACTCGGCGTTGAGAATGACCATGATCTACGCCCACCTCTCGCCCAAAAACCTCTCGGATGCAGTGGCCCTCCTAATCGATTAGGCGCCCTCCGATATCTTCAGAACCGCAAATGTGAGGCGTTTGGGTATAAGGCACAGAAACCCTCTGTCATTGGACAGAAGGTTTTGTGCGTAGTTTGTGTTGGTCAGGGCGTATAGGGCCCGACGATGTTGGCGACCGGGCAGCCTCGGACGATGTCGACGCCGTCGCCGGTGGGGCCGCCGGTGATGTCGGTGACGACGTAGTAGGTGCCGGCGTTGCGGACCTGGTAGCGCGGGGGCACGGGCGTGGCGCTGTAGTGGGCGTAGTCGCTGCCGCCGCCGCGCAGGCTGTCGTTGCCGGGGCCGCCGGTGAGGTGGTTGATGCCGCCTTCGCCGTAGAGGGTGTCGGCGCCGCCGTTGCCGTACAGGACGTCGTTGCCGTTGCCGCCGGTGATCAGGTCGGCGCCGGCGCCGCCTGTGAGGGTGTCGTCGCCGCCATTGCCGCGCATGGAGACCGCTACGGTGGCATCGGACCAGTCGACGTTGTCGTTGCCGTCGCCGCCGGTGAAGTTCTCGAATCCGCACGAGCCCACGAGCGTGAAGACGCTGTACGGGCCGGAGACGAGCAGCGTGTCGTTGAAGCCGCCGCCGCCGTTGACCACGGCGCCGCTGACGGGGTCGCTGAGGGTGACGAGGTCGTCGTTGGCGTTGCCGGCCAGCAGCATGTCGGCGCCGCCGTTGCCGCGCATCGAGACGCGGACGGTGGCGGACGACCAGTCGACGATGTCGACGTCGGGGGTGCCGGTGAACTCTTCGAACCCGCAGGGCGCGGTCATGA
>JAPLKX010000050.1 GCA_026387845.1 Candidatus Hydrogenedentota bacterium
CGTGCTGGAGCGTTTGGCCGACTTCAACGAACGGCAGCAGGAACTCAAAACAAAAATCAGGGCCGCGCTGGCCTACCCGATTCTGATGTTTCTAATCGGCAGTCTCGTGCTCTTCTTCCTGGTCACGTTTGTGGTCCCGAACATTACGAACATCTTTCAGGAAATGCACCAGACGCTGCCGTTCATCACGGTTTTGCTCATAACGGTGAGCGGTTTTCTCAAATCGTACTGGTGGATCGTCGTAATCATCGCCGTCGTCGTCATTTCGTCTGTGCGCTATGCCTTCACGAAAACCACGCGGGGACAGTACCTTTGGGACAAGATCAGGCTTACCGCGCCGCTGTTTGGCGCCGTCCACCAGAAAATGGCCGCCATAAATGCCACCCGTCCAGGAATGGACTTCTCTCACGCTGCCGATTTCACCGGACCACAGGATTTCCGCGCACGTGCGGGTTCCTTCGTGCGAGAAGCCCTGGTTCCCCATCTGCGTGGCCACCTTATATTTGCGGGCTGCATCGCGCAGGAGCCGCGCTTCCCACACCGTCCGGGTGAGCGGCTTTTCGCAATACACATGCTTCCCCGCCTGCATGGCGGCGAGCGCCACGGGAGTGTGCGAGTGATCCGGCGTCGCGATAACCACCCCGTCGATGTTCTTGGCTTCGGCCTCCAACATCTTCCGGAAATCTTTGTACTTCGTGGCCTTCGGGTATTTCGCAAAGGTCTTCGCAGCGTAAGTCTCGTGCACGTCACAGAGCGCAACGATGTTCTCGCTCACCGCCATCGGCGCAAGATCGGCGGCGCCGCGGCCCCCCACACCGACGCCCGCAATGTTGAGCTTGTCGAGTACCGTTTTGTAGCCCAGAGCCTTCAGTGAGGGCGTGCTGCCAAACCCTCCCGCCGGGACCGCCCCTGCCAGCAAGCTTCCAAAAAAGAAATATCGTCTCGAAACTCCACCGTTGTTCATCGATTGCTTCTCCGGTCCGAATCAGGTTCATAACCTGGCTCTTTGATCATCTGCTTTTCGCGGCAGCCCGCGACCCCAGCGCGCTTGGCGCCGACAGCTCCTTGGCACGCGCAGGCGTGCGAGCCGACCACTCGTTCGCCGTCTTTTCCAACCCCGCGCGTATTTCTCCAACCTCGGGATTCTTGGCCAGATTATTCACTTCGAGCGGGTCTTTAACCAGGTCAAACAGTTGGTCGCCGTGGCGCCTGTAGTCGTACTTCGGGTTGGGCGGCTCGAGCCAGTGACCCAATTTGTAGCGGTCCGTGATCACGGTCAACTGCGACCAGTTTTCTGAGATCGCAGCCCGACGCCCGGTCGGCGCCCCTTGTTCGAGAGTGCTCTTCAGCGACCGCCCCGCCAGTTCGTACCCGGACGGGCGCGGAAGACCGGCAACATCCAGGAGCGTGGGATAAAGGTCAACCAGTTCGGCCAGCCCCGAACAGACCTGGCCCTCACGAATCTGTCCCGGCCGGGAAAAGATCAGAGGCACTCTCAATGTGTCCTCGTAGACGTTGTGGCCCAGGGCGCACTTCTCAATCATGCCGTGGCCGGCCACGAAATCGCCGTGGTCCGAAGTGTAAAGCACGATGGTATCTCCCGCCATGCCTTCCCGGCGCAGCGCGTCCATGATTCGCCCTATATGATGGTCCACTTCGGCGACGAGTCCGTAGTAGTACGCGATGTATTTGCGGTAGAGCGACTCGTCTTCCGCGGCCAAGGCAAGCGACCAGGGCGTATTGCGATTGGCCCGCCAGCGCGCCATCATCGGCGGCAGGTGATCGGCGGGTTCGCGCAGGTTGCCCGGCAACGCGACAGAGGCAGGATCGTAGAGACGCGCCCAGGTTGCGGTGGGAGTATAGGGCTGGTGCGGGCGCAGGAATGAAGTCCAGCAGAAGAACGGCTTCCCCGACTTCCGCGCCCGAGAGAGGAAGTCCAGGGTTTTCTGCGCCGTGTACGCCTCGCCGGTTTCGTCATCTCCCAACTCCGAAATGTGGCATCCCATCGGCACTTTCAAACTGCCCGCGTGATCCCGGGTCCAGGCATCCGCCTTGCCGCGCTTGGCAATCCAATCGTCATAATTCTCGTCGGAAGGGTCCTGTTTCGGGCTGATGGTCGTAGCTGAGTAGTCGAAGTCCTCCGCCGTGCCGGGCTTCAGGTGACGCTTTCCGATGGAGGCCGTAAGATACCCCTGTTCGCGCAAATATCGCTGCAAGGGGAGCAGTTCACGCACGAGGGGCGGTTTGTCGGAGTTGTCGATGACACCGGTCGTGCGCGGATACTTGCCGGTCATCATCGCTGTCCGGGAGGGGACGCAGATGCCGTCCTGGCAGTAGGCCCGGGAAAACCGCACTCCCGCCCTCGCCAGGGCGTCCAGATGCGGCGTCTTCAGTTGCGGGTCGCCCGCGCAAGACATGGCGCCGGCGTTATGCTGGTCCGCGAACAGGAGGAGAATATTGGGCGTCCGCCCCTTCGCGTGGATCGCCGGAGCGCATCCCAGCGAAGCAATAGCCGACTGGAGGAACCGCCGGCGCGGTATTCGAGTTTGGTTGTTTGTCTCCAAAGCCGCCAGGAAATATCGTCCTGAAATACCGCCGTTGTTCATCGATTGCTTCTCCCCGGCCGTCACCATTGCAGCCTGGCGCCCAGCTGCATGGTGCGGTTGCCTGAGGCGTTCGTTACCTTGCCAAATTGTGTATTGGCCAGATCCAGGCTGGCCGGATTGGCCCAGGTCTTGTTGTTGAACAGATCGTAGATTTCCCAGCGCACGTTCATGGTCAGGCGCTCACCACGCAGCCTGAAACGCCTCCGCAGGGTGATGTTCTCGCGAAAGCGGCCACCCCAGCGCGCCGAGCCAAAAAACCGGGGGGCATTCCCGAATGGCTCGACTGCCGGATTGGTTCTCCTCGATAGCGCGCCTGCATTGAGGACGAGATCCCGGTCGGGATCGAACTTGTCGCCGCCGATGGGCGCGCGAAGATTATAGGTAATGACGTTAGGACGGGCGGGCCCGCCAGAGAGGTTATTGTTGTAGCCCGAATCCAGCACGCCCAACGGGTATCCGCTCTGAGCTACGGTGTACCCCGACAGGGTCCACCCGCCGAGGATCGCGGCGGGTACGCCTTGCCGCGCCCACCCGCGGCCTTTCCCGAGCGGCAGGTCGTAACTGAACGTCGCTTTCAAGACGTGCGGAAGGTCGAGTACGCTATAGGACTTCTCGGTTGCCCGGTTGTAACTGTCCTGAGCCGGGCCGGCGCCGATGCCCGCGGCGTAATTGTTGGCATTACCGGGAGTGCTGGCATCGGCGTCGGTCAGCATTTTTGACCAGACATAGCTGAACAGCAGGCTGAGGCCGTTGGAGTAGCGTTTCGTGGCCCGCACCATCAGAGCATGATAAGTGGAATTCCCGGTGAGATCGGCCATGTCCGTAATTGATACACCGCTATACTGCGGGAACATCTTGAGCGCCTGGGCGAGCGTGGCCCTGCTGCCCATCAGGGTCTTGAAGGAAGGGAATGGCGCCGAAAACCCGGCCTTCACAACGTTGGCGTCGTCGATGGGACGGTTCAACAGGCTGCCGAGGTAGGCGTACTGGGGATTCACCTGCATGTAGTTCAGCCGGTTGGTTGCGAGGTGTGTCCCTTTGTTCCCGGCGTAGTTCAGCTCGAGAACCAGCTTGCCTCGCACGG
>JAPLKX010000298.1 GCA_026387845.1 Candidatus Hydrogenedentota bacterium
CGGCGATCCCGTAACCCAGCCAGGGAGCCGCGGATCCCAGGCGCACCGCGTAAAACCATGCGCTCGTCAGCAGCACCGCCACCGCCGCCATGTAAATAAACCCGATGCACATCGCCCGCCGCCAGTACAACCCGATGCCCCGGAACAAGGCAACGAACGAACCGTCGCCCGTCTCCACAAGCTCCTTGACCACGTGAGCCAGACCCGCGCTGAACACCGGCACAACCACCCCAAACGACACCGCCGCCGCCGGAACCGTAATCAGAACGACAAAGGCCGCGACCCCTGTCCAAAGCCCGGCCAGGCCCGCCATCCCCAGCGCCAGCAGAAGCCCCGCCAGGATCAGGTTCGCCAGCACCAGCTTCCCGAAATGGTCGTAATATACCCAAAACGCCATTCTAAGCGCGCGGCTCAACATCAATTATCGCCGGTAAACTCAAATAAACACACGCACCCGGCTGCGTTTGCGAAGTTCCGAAATCCACTTATCATATTTCTCGTCGGCCCGGGCCGCTCTCAACTCCGGCTCGATATCCGTCCGCGCCTCCTCGAGTCTGGGCGTGCCCGCCGCTTCTTTTTTTTCCACAAAAAGCAGCACGTACCCGAATTCGGTCTCCAGCACGTCGCTGACCGACCCTTCATCGAGCGAGAACGCCGCGTTGTCCAGGTTCTCCACCAGGTCGCCCCGCACCACCCAGCCCAGCAGGCCACCGGCTTCGGCATCCGGGCCCGCCGAATACGTCTTGGCCAGTTCCACAAAACTCGCGCCCGCATCCAACTGGTTCTTGAGTTCCTGCATCCGCGCCGTCGCCGTCGCCTTCTCCTGCTCGTCGCTCCCCGCCTTCAAAAAGATCCGGCGCACACGCACCCGCTCCGGATGCGTCAGTTTGTCCCGGTTCTCGTTGTAATACTTCACCACGTCGTCTTCGCTGACCTCGACTTCATCCTCAAAGTCCTTCCGTTTCTGCCGCCCCACCACAATCGCAAGCAACTGTTTTTTCAGCCGCGTCCGCAGGTCGCTCATCGTCTCCCCCGCCGCGTCCAGTTGCTTCAAGAACTCCTCGTTCGACGAAAACCGCTTCTTGAGTTCCGCCAGTTGCTCTTCAACCGCCTCTTCCCGGATTTCCGTACCCGCCAGCATCGCTTCCCGAAGAAGCATCTTGCTCTCGATGGCCTGGTCCAGCGCTTGCCGAAGACGCGCCTCCGCCATCTTGTTGAACTCCGCCTCGTTTGACGCCGTTTGCCGCAACGCATCCAGGGCCGGCGCAATCTCCTGCACCAACTCGCTCTGCAGGATCACCTCGCTGCCAACCGACGCCACTATCGCGTCTACCGTCTCGCCACTCGCCATGCCCGCCGATACAACCGCCAGCAAAACTGCAAAAGCCATCATCTTATTCATATCAGGTCCCTTCCCTGAAAACACTAAACCCGCCTGGCGGCCGCCTGGCAGAATGCTTCGAGAGGCGCCTCCGCGCACACGCCGAAGAATAACACACCCCCCAGAAACCGCGCAAAAAAACAGACTTGAGACCGGAGACTGGAGTCTGGAGGAAAAGAACGAGGAAGGATTTCTACTTTCTCTTCGCCAGCACCCGTTGGGACGCCCCCCGGCTTTTGGGTCTGTCGGTTTATTTCTCGTTGGTTTTTGGTGGTATTCATGCGGCACCTGGGAGCGGGAGTGGGTTGTGAAGTTGCCGAGTCGTTGCCAGGCGGACAAAGACCCGTGGGAGCCGTGTGAGGTGGCAAAATGTGAGGTTGATGGCTCCCGCAAGATTGACGGAAGGTTGTTTGGGGTGTGCGCCTTCTGTGGCCGTTGGGGCGCACAAGCGGTGAAGCAGTTTTTTGAGGTTATAGGCGGTGCAGGTCCAATGCCACTCCATTCTGAC
>JAPLKX010000278.1 GCA_026387845.1 Candidatus Hydrogenedentota bacterium
AATCCAGGGCAAGACGAGGAACATATCCGTTGTACGCATCAGGATTTCGTCGGCCATGCGACTGTAGTAGCCAGCTGCGAGGCCAACAATGGTTCCAATGACCATCGTGATCAGGGCCGCAGAAAACCCGACAATCAGCGAGTTCCTCGTTCCGTAGGCGAGGGCGCTCAGGACATCTATCCCGCGCTCATCCGTGCCGAGCGGATGCTCCCAGCTCGGCGGTTTCAGGATCTGAGTTGAATCAGAGTTTGACAAGACGTCATTTGGATTACAAAGAGGGAAAATCCACCAGTTAATCGTCGGTCCAACCACTGCCATGAGAATGAAAAACGTGAGTATAACGATCCCGATCATGCCCATGCGATTCTTGCGGAGGATTCTCAAAACTCCGACGGTCCTCCTCCAGACGAGGAGCATGCGTTCCCAGCGTGGTGAGCGTGTGAGTCCGTCCATGACGAATCCTAGGAATCGCAGCCGCTTCGCTTTCAAGCCTTCAACCTCGGGTCTATGTAAAGAGATATGATATCTGCAACAAAGTTAGCAAGGATGACCACGGTGGCCAGTATCAGGAAGATGCCCTGGAGTACAGGGAAATCCCTCTTCTGAAGAGCGTCCCAGGTAAGCCTCCCAATGCCATCCCAGGAGAAAACCACCTCTATCTGAATTGCCCCAGTAACGATGTATCCCACATACATTGCAGTATTTGCGACAGTCGGGAGCATGGCGTTCGGAACTGCATGCCGACGGAGCACATTCCTATCCGATAGCCCTTTTGCCCGCGCGGTCTGGATATAGTCTTCCGTGAAAGCATCTGTCAGGGAATTGCGCATGATCAATGCGAACTCAGCATACGCGGTGAGCACGAAAGTAAGCACGGGAAGGAAGAGGTGGCGCGCTCTGTCAACAATTATCTGAGAAAGACTTGGATTCGTCAGGCCGATGTCGTAAGATCCTTTCAGAGGAAACCAATCCAGGGATCCTTCGACGGCAAATATCAATAGCAGAATCATGCCCATCCAGAACGCGGGTATCGAGTAAAGGAAAAGGCCGGTTCCCGTCACCAGAATATCCGATGGTTTTCCCCTTCTCGCGCCAGCTAGCATTCCTGCGTATGTACCTATAGCGATTGCGAAAAAAGTCCCAATTCCTACGAGAATAAGTGTGTTTTGGAGCCGTGGCATTATCGTATCGAGGACGGTGCCTTTCCAAAACCATGACTCTCCAAGGTCCAATGTCACGACGTGCTTCACGTATATCAAGTACTGATACCACAACGGCTGGTCGAGACCGAGATAAATGCGAAGTTGCTCAATTCCCTCCTTCGTAGGCCTCCCGGGCAGCAAAACGGTTGCCGGCTCACCAGGCAGAAGATAAAACATTATGAAGTTCAGCGTTGCGATGGCAAACAAAGTGATGACGAGGTAGATGACCTTTCGTGCTATTAGTCTTCTCAGATCCGCCATTCAACCACCAGCAAGATCCGCAAATGGCATGGACCACATCCCCCGCTGGTACCAGTCACGACAATCCGATACTTAATGGTTGCTAGTGATTCAAGTAACCACTCATTTTGGAACACGGTTCTCCAAAGTTGAAGGTCGTCATGCGTTGCATATCTTGAGAGCTGCTCGATTTCAAGAAATGTCGATTCCCCAATGCGAAATGGTAAGTCCTAACTCCACACGAGATGAATTATCACGAGAAGTTTCATCGCCTAATCTGCCAAGAAGCTCAACAGTGGCGTTGTGCACCGCATCGAGCATCGTCGGTAATATCGCGTTCTTTGCTGAGATCGTCGCGATTTCGCAGGACCCTGCGTCGATGGTGTTTCCGCTTGTGGCATCAAGCCCGCTTGTCGTAGTGCTCCTGGCCTACGGTTTTCTCAAGGAGAGGCTCACGCGGGATCCTGCGAATATGCCTACCATAACCCACGTCCCCAAAGTCGTCAGCACCTCACATCCGCTTGTGAGATCACTGGAGAGATCCGTCCGGTCTGTGACTGGCAGGCCCCCCAAGGTGACGAGCTTCTGGGGCTGGACCGATGCTGCTCTGATGACCCATTTCGCCAAGATGCCCTCAGTGGTCTTCGGGCCCGGCGGTGCGGCCGCCCACGCCCGGATCGAGTACGTCCTAACGGAAGACCTTGTGAGGCGCACTCACGTGTACTCGCAGGTCGCGCTGGACATATGCGGGGCGTCGAGCTGAGTCTACGCTATGCTCGGCTTGTGTCTCAGAACCTGACCCGCCCGCTCCTTCGTGTGCTCGCCATGTTCTATCGTAACGGCACCGTTCACCATCACATACTCGATACCTTCTGGGTAGCGATGCGAATCCTCGTATGTCGCCAAGTCACGTATCTTTTCGGGGTCGAAGACCACAATGTCGGCCGCCATTCCGCTCGC